>JBIKTS010000015.1:0-10930 GCA_044347985.1 Candidatus Babeliales bacterium | reverse complement strand
CTTTTGTATATGATTTAATCGCTTATTATCCAAAAGATTTTGCGTCTTATTGCAGTTCATCAAACCTTAAGCTTCATCCTATTGTGTTATCAGAAGCTCTCCGAGATAAAGTAATATTTCCTCTGCAAACATTACAAGTACGGATGGCTCCTCAAAGAGGAGTATCAAATAACTATATGAGCTTTGACCATTGCAAGGCTTATCATGTTGGTCTTTTTTTAAGGTGTATGCGGCCTGATATTGATTGGAAAGGATTGCATGAAGAAAACTTAAATAACACGAGTGCGTATAGTATTGCACAGCGAGCTGGAATATTGCCCATGAGCGCTTGATTGGGAGAGCGTTTTAAATTTGGGGACGCCACTTTGCAGTATACGAGGTATGCGATTTCTTGCGCGGCATACTGAAGCAGTATGTAAAAGAATACAGAGCTTTTTTACTACTTTTCTTCCTTCGCTATATATTTACTCATAGTTTTGTGTACACTTAAATACCGTATATCTTGTGGTGTAAGAGGATAGAATGAAAAAGTTTTTTAGGCTTAATATCTTGATGCAAGCTCTTCTGTCTATTTTTGTTGCGTGTAATGGTTCTCTCATTGCTGCCAAATCTGTGCCTGCAGGGGGTAGCGCGCAGTATGCGTTTCAGCAGCAGTGCTTTGAAGTGCTTGAGGCAGTATCCGCAGAAATGGGTGATGATACGACGCTTGGTGAGCGTATCATGCAGGTGTATGGTTGGGTGCTTGATGGCACTCCTAAGCCAAAACAGTACGCAAAAGAGCGTGCTGCATTTATAAAAGAATGTAAGAACGAGTGGAAAGAAAAACTCTCTCCTGCTGTGTATGCGCAACTTGAACAGCTGAATGCAACAGGCAAAAAGTATGCCGGCATGGCTGGTTGGAAAAAAGGGTTGATTGTAGCAGGTTCTTTTACAGGACTTTTGGCAATTGCCGCATTGAAGTCATGGGATGAAAATCGGGAAAAGTCTAAAAAAGGTTCTGGTGGGTCGGGTAATAGCCAGGTAGCGGCTTCTAAGCCTGGATGGGGAGCGGTGCGCCCATTCCAATCACCAAAACCTCCTATTCTGGGATCTTCTTTGTCCGCAACAGGGCCACAAATGGATCATGCAAGCGCTGCGGCTGGTGCTGGTTGGGTTGTGGGTGCTGGTAGTCCAGGCACTTCCGTTAATTCTGAGTCAGCATCTGTTAATTTAAGAGCTCGACTTAATGATGCCCGAGAGTTTATGGCATGTATTAATACTTGGGGTGCTCAGTTTAATCCTTCTTGGTCAGCTCAAAATTTAGCGCGATTGGTTCAAATCGCTCAGAAAGGGCGGGGTATTAATCAATTATTTAATGAGCCTACAGAGCGTGGTTTTTATGAGAATGTACAGGCGACGTTCCTCTCTTTGGCTGCGAAAAAAGGTGTTCGGTGCTGGCCAGTCTGTCAGCAATTGCTTGGTGCAGGTGCTCGTACTGATATTGGCGATCCATTGCCGGCTGCACGTTATAGAGATGCGGTTTGTCTTACTGAACCTGTATATGCAAACACTGAAGATTCAATTTTAAATAGTGAGATAAATAATCTTTTAAGCCTATTGCAAGGCTTAAGTAAAGATCAACTGACTACTTTGCTGCATAGTCGTTCTGGTGTTGCCTCTCGTCCTTATAATTATTTGAAGTATTGCTTTGATAAGCGCTTGTTGTATTTCTTTCAAGCTAATGGTGTAGAGTTAACTCAAGATATTGTGTGGGGATTATTAGATGAAATGATGGCTCCGTATTCTGGTATTAGTCTGCAGCGAACCAATGACCTACTTCGGGCGCTTAATAGTTGGTGTCAAGCAACTGATGTAACTAAGCAGAGCATTCGAGACTGGCTTCTCGATTTTAAACCAGAAGACGACAGGGCGGCTGAAGAAAAAGCGTTGTTGATCTATAGGTTCTTTGAGTATGATGAAGGGCATCGTATTGCTGGTATTACGGGCTTTAATATTAAGAATACAATAGCTCAATTCTTAAACAAATATTATTACGATGTAGCTGATTATCTGAAGCTTAGTTTGCGTTCGATGCAGCCAGGCTCAAGACTTGATGACTCCTGGTATGCTGGTGCTGACGGATTATAATCCCGCAGCAAAATCTTCTTATTATTGCCCCTTTTTTTGAATCATAGTACCCTTGGCGCTGCAAGACAACTAAAGGGTCAATATGATTTTCTCCTTTTATCTATCAGTTTTTATAGGATTTATTCTGGGTCTGGGCTATGCCGGGGCAATGCGGCAGTATCACACAGTCGCTGTTTTAGCGCGCTCACGATTTCTTGCACGTTTTCTTGGCGTGGGGATGCGACTTGGGCTACTCTTTGGCGTTTCTACATGCTGTGTACTTTGGGGAGGATGTAGTGTAGAAGCTCTTGGTGCAGGTATTGCGGCAGGATATATGAGTTTTACTCTTTGGCAGGTGTATACATGGATGTAACGTCACTTTTTTCGTATACGGTGTGGTATCCGTTTGCTGCGTTTGGTATTACTGATGCATGGACTGGCCTGCATGTGCAGACACTGATGTATACCTGGGTGGCTATGGGGCTTTTGCTCGGAGGCGCGTTTATTGCGCGTCGGTACTTTTTTCAGTATGACGGGCTTGTATACGCGGCGATTGAGTGGGTTGTTGATGCGTTTGCTAGTATGTGTGTGGATTCAATTGGGCATTTTCGGCGTGATTATTTTTATTTTGTCGCTACGCTTTTTATGTTTACCTGTTCATGCTGTGTGGTGAGCGTGCTTCCGTGGATGGAAGAGGCGACAAAAGATGTGAATACAACCTTTGCAATAGCTATTATTAGTTTTGTGTATGTGTGCTATCAGCAGATTGCTCAAGAGGGAGTGGGGACGTTTTTGGCTCACTTTCTGGGGCACCCTCAAATGCCAATGGTTGTGCGCATTATTATGATTCCGCTTGAGACTATGGGTAAGTTGTCAAAAATTATTTCTATGGCATTTCGATTGTTTGGAAACGTCCTTGGGGGAGCTGTGGTGTATCATTTGATACTTGCATTAGTATTTGCGTATCAAAAACAGTTTCTGATCGCGGTTGTGGTGGGTAGTATTGTGTGGTTTATTTGTTTTCGCTGGGTTAAATTATCGCTGTCGTCTCGCTCCGGCAAACTAATTAATGGCGCAGTCCAAATGTTGTTTATAATTGCCTGGATTCAGATGTTTTTTGGTATTTTTGAGTCATTAATTCAATCATTTGTTATTGCGATGCTTTCCATGACCTATCTTGCATTATCAGTGACACACGACCGCGCACATGATCGTAAAGGAATTGTATGGAACTAATAGCGGCACTGATCTACTTTGGGGGAGTTGCGCTTTGTATTGTGCTTGGTGCTGGTGGTGTAGCGCTTGGGCAAGGATATGCTGGAGGCGTGGCGTGTGAGGCGACTGCGCGTCAGCAGCTTGCACAGCAGCCAGTGCGGCAAGGATTGCTCATAGGGTGTGCGTTTTTGGAAAGTGGGTGTGTGTTTTCGCTCATCGTATCACTCGTGTATTTGCTCGGTACGCCTGAGGGCGGACTTCTGGGGTCGATGGTCTTTGGCGTAGCAGCGCTTTGTATGGGGGTAGTTGCGGGCGTGGTTGGTGCCGTATCGGGAACGGTGGTTGCTCAAGCATTACAGGCTATGGCTCGCCAGCCGCATGAATCTGGTAAAATTTTCTCACTCATGATGATTGCACAAATGCTGCTTGAAGCGCCGATGGTGTTTATGTTTATTATCGCGTTCTTGATTAAGAGCTGGGTGACTGCTGGAATTACTTCGTTGTATGCGGTGCAGTTGATTGGCGGCAGTGTTATTTTTGCTGCTGGTTGTGTTGGGCCGGCTATTGGACAGGCACGGTTTTGCCGCGCCGTGTGTGAAGCAGCGGGGCTTAATATTGGATTATTTTCTCGATTATTCTCATTTTCTTTTATTGTGCAAGCCATGATTGAGACGCCGGTTATTTTTGCTCTCTTGGTGAGTTTGATGCTCATGTTGATGGCGCCATTGCAAAGTACGCCGCTGGTTGAGTTTGCGGCAGTTTGTTTGGGAGTTGTATTTGGTATTGGTATGGGATCTACCGGTGCTGCGGTGGGTTCAGGACGCGCAGCAGGACGAGCGGCAATCAGTATGGCGATGGTGGCTGAGCAAGCGTCGTCAGTAGCGCGGCTTGCGATTTTTTGTCAGGCAATTATTGATACTGCAGTGATATATTCTCTTATTATATCGGTGTTGCTCATTAAACAATATATGTGAGGAGAGAAGATGAGTATTAAAGGAGCCCGCTGGCTTGAGCAGAGAGCGCTTGTCTATATTATGGATACGTGTGAGCCGGGAACACCGGTGCACGCCGGGCTTGCTGTAATGCATGGCATGCATGGAGAAGGAGTTGCTACATTTTTGCTTGCTCCTCTTTCACCTGAGCAAGTTATTGATCAGAACATTCAATGTAATGAGATTTTTACCATACCAGAATTAAAGAATCATTCATCTGGAATTATGCGCTGGTATACTTTTGTGATTGCGTTTTTAAAAATGTGCCGCGTGCTCAGTGATCTTGCGGCTCAGTATCCTGATGTTATTGTGCATACGCATGGAACGACTGCTGGTTTTTTAGGACGCTGGGCGGCGTGGTGTGTGGGAGTGCAGCATAGTGTGCATACGGTGTATGCATTTGCATGTGCGCCTGGTATGAAAGCGTATCAATGGTGGCTTGCCTATATTGCAGAATATTGTACGTCGTGGATTACTTCTGAGTATGTGTGTGTGCGGGCGAGTGATCGCACATATGGCATTCAGCTATTTCCATTTTTTCAGGGTCGGAGCACGGTGATTCGTCCAGCGGTTGATTGGCAAAAATATTATCTTTCTGAGCCGGTTAAAATGCAAGAGCGGATGGTCTCAAGCCCTATCGTTGTTGGAATGGTGCTGGATGCATCTGCGCCTGATCAAGAGCAAACACTGTATGCTTTTTTGCGCTTGATTAAGGGTTTGTACGACAAAGGAGTGCCGGTGCGTGGTGAAATTGTAGGTGATGGGGTATGGCGCTGGCATGCGACGCGTTGGCTGCTTGAAGCCGGGGTGCCTGATATTATTCGTATTCTTGGATGGCAGGCGCATACCGCCGCTGTTATTAGTACGTGGCATGTGTTTGTACATTGTTCGCTTTCTGAAGTTATGCCAGTTTCGGTTATTAAAGCACGTCTTGCGTGGGTGCCCGTTATTGCCTATGCGCAGAGTGGGATTGAGGAAATTATTGTGCATGAGAAGAATGGGCTGCTTGTTGATGGCGGAGATGAGGCAGCTCTTTCTGCCGCAGTGTATCGTGTTTTAATTGATCGTCCTTTGTATGAGCGTCTGACCACTCATCAAGAAAGTATGAATGAGTTTAATGAGGCGGTGGTGTGCTTGCGTCATTGGCGTTTGTATAAAGGTATTGCTTCAGAGTAAGCTTTTTTTAAACTTTTCTCGTGGCCCTTTGATTTTACATCAAGTGGTTTGCTAGGGTGCATGCCAGGTGTCTATGTTGGTATGATTAGAGGAGAGGTTCATGAAGCGCTGGGTTAAAATTACCGTGTTTGGAGTCTTGCAAGGTACAGGATATGCTGAGCACGTTAAAAAATATGCGGATATGTTTAAGGTAGAAGGAACTCTTCAGCTTGGTGAGCAATCGTCTATGATTATTCATGCAGTAGGCACGAGTGACGAGCTTGATAATTTTATTGATCACGTATATCAGGGTGCTCCAAAATCGGTAGTTGATGAGGTTGCAATTGAAATTGCGCAACCGGGCAAAGATTATCGAGGTGTTTTTAGGATAATAAGTGGAGTATAAATAGATTTTTGCTGCACTGTTTTTTATGTGATACAATACGGCCCTTGTTTCTCTGAGTATTTTGTTTTAAGAAGGGCAGGCTATGAAGCACATAAAACCATCAACAGCAGGTTGTTGCCATGCAGAACTCTCGACACATAAGAGTTCTCTCTCCCATGAACTTTTGTGTCATTTTCCTTATGCAGTATTTGCTGTCACGTTAAGTCTTGTTTTTTTAACGTTACTTGGATTTGGTAAAACGTATACTCACGGCCAAATGCATGCATTGTTTCATACGTTACATTTTCTTCACATTTTATTTGCCTCTACCGGAACGGTGCTTGTGTTTTTAAAACACGGTGGTCGCTTGTGGACTGCGTTTGCAGTGGGGTTTGTTGTGCCAGCAATATTCTGTACTTTGTCTGATGCAATTATGCCGTATTTGGGTGGTGTTCTATGTGGTATTCCGATGCATTTTCATTTTTGCTTTCGTGATCATTTCAGCACAATTTTCTTGTTTTTGGTTGTAGGTGTTATTAATGGTATTGTGATGAGTAAGCATGATGAGGAAGGGCAAAAGCGTTATGCATCAACTGCTCATTTTCTTCATATTTTCATTAGTGCATTTGCGTCTACTGTGTATATGATTAGTCATGGTTTTAGTGATTGGTACAATCACATGACATTTGTGTTTTGCTTTTTACTCATAGCGGTATTGGTGCCTTGTACGCTTGCGGATGTCATTGTTCCTGTTTTGTTTGGTAAATTGCACAATCGTGTGTTACAGAAGCGAGGCCACTGTGAATAAAAATATTCGTTTGGAAGGCATTACTAAATACCGTGATGGTGAGCCGGTACTTCAAAAGCTTAATTTAGAGATTCGGTCAGGTGAGTTTTTTGTATTACTTGGGCCGAGTGGTTGTGGTAAAACGACATTGCTTCGTATTCTTGCGGGGCTTGAATCTGCTGACGCAGGGACGCTCTTTTTGGGTGACACTGATATTACGCATGTGCCGATTCATAAGCGCAAAATTCATACTGTTTTTCAACAGTATGCTTTGTTTCCGCATATGAGCGTTGCTGAAAATGTTGCGTATAGTTTGCGCGTGCGCGGCATCGCCAATAATGAAATTGATGATCGTGTTGCCCATGCGTTGCGTACTGTTCGGCTGGGTGCTTTTGGAAAAAAATCGGTCACGCAATTGTCTGGAGGTCAGCAGCAGCGTGTTGCATTAGCGCGTGCGCTTGTGTGCGAGCCAGAAGTGCTTTTGCTTGATGAGCCGCTTGCAGCGCTTGATAGAGAATTAAAAGAACAAATGCTTATGGAGCTTGTGGATCTGCAGCAAAAACTGCGTACGACATTTGTGTATGTGACGCATGACCAATTTGAAGCATTAACGGTTGCAGATACGATGGGAATTATGAATCGCAGCGGTAATATTGAGCAACTGGGGAGCGCTGAATCTATTTATGAATTTCCTCATTCACGCTTTGTGGCAGATTTTGTTGGACGCACCAATATTTTTGAAGGAAAATTGCGGGTGACGCGCGATGCGTATTATATCGATGTTGATGATCTGGGGAGTTTTATTCTCAACGTAACGCCAGAAATTACGTGGCTTTTGAGTAGTATGCAGCTGTATTTAAGTATCCGTCCTGAAAAAATTGATATCTCGCTCCAGAAGATGGAAGGGTTTTCAAATGAACTCATGGGTCGGGTTACCAGTATGATTTATTATGGTCGCTCAACCGAGTACAAAGTGCTTCTTGCAAATGGTCAAAGCATCATGGTGTTTGAGCAAAATGAGCATCACTTTCCTAAAAAATCAATTGAGCTTGGTGATGATGTATACTTGTACTTTCAGAAAGAGAATACCGTCTTACTGAGACATTAAGGAGTGATGATGCGCGTAGTATCTGCTTTACAAAAAATCGTTTCTCAGCAGCTTCCATTCTTGTTAAGTCTGCCTGCATTTTTGCTGCAAACATATTTTTTGCTTATCCCGTTGGTGTGTATTATTGCGATTAGTTTGACAACAGATATGACCAGTGGCAATTGGGTTTTTACTGTGTCTCGGTATCGTGATTTGATTTCTGGCATGCATATAAAAGTAATTTTTAATTCAGGCGTGCTTGCGTGTATTACGGGTGGGCTCTGTTTGCTCATCGGGTATCCGGTGGCATATTATTTGGCGATGCGCGCGGGAAGAATGAAACATGCACTGCTTGTTTTTTTAATTTTGCCGTCATGGACTAGCTTTATTATACAAGTATATTCATGGTTTTATTTGCTGCAAAAACATGGTTTGTTTAGTAATTTTTTTCATTCACTTGGGCTTACGAGTGAGCCGCTTTCATTACTTAATAACTACAGTGCAACGGTTCTGGGCATGGTGTATTGTTATTTGCCATTTATGGTCCTTCCTTTATATACCGTTCTTGAAAAAATGGACAAACGCTTGCTTGAGGCGTCTGCCGATTTGGGCGCTAACGCATGGCAAACATTTACGCGAATTGTGCTGCCATTGTCACAATCAGGTATTCGTGTGGGGCTTGCACTTGTGATGGTTCCTGCATTTGGGGAGTTTGCGATTCCTGATTTGATGGGCGGTGTAAAAGATTTATATCTAGGCCATTTGATCATGGAGAAATTTTTGGTGTTTCGCGATTGGCATTCCGGTGCAGCAGTGGTGATGGTTTCATTTATGATTCCGATTATATTTGTCAGCATGTGGTACGTTTTGAATAAATCGGTGCGCTATGTGCAGGGGGAGGAGTAAGAATGCAGCATTTAACAGGATCTCGATTTGGGCGATACTTTAACCCCTTATTTGTTTTGGGAGTGTATTTATTTTTGTATCTGCCTATTGTTGTGTTAGTTATTTTTTCTTTTAACGATGGTGATTTTGCTGCCGGCTGGAAAGGTTTTTCATTGCGTTGGTATTATGCCATGGTTGATTCGCAAGAAATTCTGGGTGCATTGCGTGCTTCGTTAATTGTTGCATCTAGCGCAACGATATTGAGTTTGGTGTGTGGAACGTGTGCAGTCATTGCAACCAAGTGGCTTCGTTTAGGACGGTGGCTTAATATTTTTTATGCAAATGTATTGGTGCCTGATATTGTGCTTGGTATCGGATTGTTGTGTTTGTTTTCTATTGTCGGGTTTCCGCTTGGCTATAGGAGTTTGATTATTGGTCATACTGTTGTGGGCCTTGGGTTTGTCATTCCGATTGTTGGTGCTCGTTTTCATCAGATTGATCCTATTTTAACCGAAGCATCCCTTGATTTGGGTGCAACGCAGTGGCAAACCATGAGGCGCGTTGTATTGCCGCTGTTATTACCAGGGTTGATGGCATCTGGATTGCTGGTGTTTACATTGTCGCTTGATGATTTTGTTATTTCATTTTTTTGCTCAGGAACTCATATTGAGACGTTGTCGGTGTATGTGTTTAATCAAGTGAAAAATATGATTGATCCACGTATTAATGCATTGTCTACCTGTATGTTACTCATTAGTAGTGCATGCGTTATGTGCTTAGCATATTTAAATGTTCTTGATCAGGTGGTGCATAGTGAGTAAGCGCGATTTGGTATTGCAAACTGCAGTACGATTTTTATTTGTTGTTATTGCGACTGGCTTATTAAGTGCTGGATTGTTTTGGGGTGGGTCAATGCAGGATGATTCGCAAGCGGTTACTATTTACGCCTATTGTGACATGCTTGCACAAGAAGATTTTGAAGCGTTCACTGAAAAAACTGGTATTAAGGTTGTGGTTCGGCATTTTGAGTCAATCGAAGAGATTATGACAAAGTTGACTTTTACTCATGAGAGTAATATTGACTTAGTTGCGCCAACTGATGCGATGGTTGAGGTGCTTATTCAGAAAAAATGTATAGCGCCACTGGATCGGAGCTTGCTTTCAGAATTTGAAAATCTTGATCCTCGATTAATGAAATTATTTTATGATCCAACAAATACGTACTCGGTGCCGTTTTCATGGACACCTGTTGGGATTGGATATGATACGCGAGCGCTTTCTTTGCCACGTGAGCACATGACATGGGGTATGCTGTTTGACGGGCCGTATTTGGGAAATATTTGCTTAGGTGAGGATCCGATTGAAACAATTAGTCTAGCTATGATTCATTTGTATGGAGAGGTGTTGACGAGTTTGACGCCGGCACAAGAAGCAGAGATTGTTGCAGTTCTAACAAAGCAAAAAGAGTGGGTTGAGTGTTACACCAATAATTTGCGCTACTTTTTAGTTTCAGGTGTTTCTCCCGCGGTTGTTTTACCTGCTGCATATATGATTCAACAAAAGCAACATTCTCCTTGGGCTGAATTTGTAATTCCTGACTCTGGCACAGTGATGTTTGTGGGTAATATGGCATTAGTGGGGGGAAGCAAAAAGCATAAGCAGGCACATGCGGTGATTAATTATTTACTTTCAGAAGAAGGGGCGATGACTTGTTTTAATAATCATGCATTTTTGCCTACGAATGTGAAAGCATGCCAAAAATTACCTGCGTATGTAGTAAGTCATCGGTATTTATTTCCTGAGGGAGATGTGTTTCGCTCTATTAAGATGCTGAATAATTCGATACCTTTAAAAACTATGGAAAAGATTTGGCAGCAAGCAATTGTTTAGATAGTACTGACTATTAATGGAGAATGAGGGAATAGTATGCAGAAGCAATATTCAGAGTTAATCAAAAGTTTTTTTCAAACGTATGCGGTAAAGCGACGAGCATGGCAGCAGCAAATTGCTGAATGGAAAGAAGATAATACAAACAAAGACTTGCGCGCAAAGATGGAAGCATTAATGGCCCAAGTTGAAGAGTATCATGCAGCATTGAATGCGTTGTTGGTACAAGTAGATACAAATAATCAGGATCGTGTCGTTCGTTTGTACAAGCAGATGCAGCAGTGTTACAAAGAGTTGGTGCAAATTTCAAAACCAGTGTGGCGGCAATGGCTTGAAGCAATTATTATTGCAGGTGGCGCAGCATTTCTCATTCGTACTTTTGGATTTGGTATTTATCATGTACCAACTGGTTCTGCTGAGCCTAATATTTT
>JBIKTS010000103.1:0-3129 GCA_044347985.1 Candidatus Babeliales bacterium | reverse complement strand
TGTTTTGTAATCAGCAAGTGCTTCTGGCGTTACGAGGAGATGGTTGAATTGCTCGTAGGGTAAATTCACGAAGAGCTCAGTAATTTCTTTATAGAGCTCTTTTTCTTTCAAGTGGTTGCGCACGTGTTCATTGCACGTCAGAAGTACTGTTTTTTGGCGGCAATTAGTTGCGTGATACAAAATTTCAAATTGATCGCGTGGAATGAGTAGATCATTTTTCCCATGAATGAATAGTACCGGCATTGTTTCTTTCAGGAGCGGAGCATAGTCGAGTGCCGAGACGGTATTAAAGTCGATATTAAAGAGTTTTTGACCGAGCCATATCATTGCTTTTTGAAACCAACGTTGGCGTACTAAAATATTATCTTGCCATTTGCTGTGATATTGAGGCCGTGCAATCATGCCCGGGTCTTTGGCAAGAATTTCAACGGCGTGTTGGAGTGAAAACCAGCAACCATCAAGCACCAGTTTGTCAAAGAGATTTGGATGAAGCGCAGCAGTTTTGATAAAGATTAAGCCAGAATAACAAACCCCAAGCCCGACAACAGAAGAATATTGTTTGTGTCTGCACACATGACTTACGATCGCATAGACATCTTTTTCTTCACATTGCCCGAGTCGTACTTTTTTTCGGTCAATTCCCATGAAATGTTCAAACATTCCTTTCCAAGAGCTTGGCTTAAGGAGTGAGCTTTTTTTGTATCCATGTCCTCGATAGTCAAAAAAGAGCACATCATAGGTATTGAATAAATCGCCCATGGGTGCCATGAGTTCGCGATAATTGGTAAATCCGGGACCAACGACGAGTAGGGTAGAACTGTTTCTATTGAGTAAGGTTCCTTCAACAACGTGTCCATCGTCGGTCACCGCTGAAACGAGTGCGCCGAATTCTTTTTTATTTTGCGCAGCGGTGAGTTGGTATGAGCGGACGACTTCTCCTTTTTGAAGAATCTTGGTGTCTCTGAAAAATGTTGTGTTTTGCAAGTAGCTATGCTGCTTAAGTGCCATATCTTCAAATGCTTTAGGAAGCGGTTGTGATGAGCCGAGAAGAGGGCTATAGACTTCGTGTCTGAAACGATAGGAAAAAGGACTGTCGCTGGCAGCAAGGTGGTATTTATGGAGGAGTGCATTCAAGTAATGATCTTGAGCGCTTGCTGACATGGCTGGTTCTGATATTTCTGGTCGGGCAGCGGTAGTGACTGAGTAGGCGCAAAAAATAAGAGCGATGGCACGTGAGAGCCATGTAATTGAAGAAAAGTGCATAATAATCTCCTGATATAATCGAAGTGCTTTATACTCTTCATATAGTATAACGAGCAGAAAGGGTGTGCGACTTTGTTGCCGCATACTTTTCCATACTCTGGTGATATTGTCAATTTTGACGATTGGACGTCTGATAAAATTGGAGATACACTATTTCTCTATGATGACAAAACACACGCTTAAAAATCTTTCTCATTACTTTCCAGCGCTAATGAGCGCATCAAGTCAAGATCGGTCACGTTATTGTTTTGACAATGCGGCGACCGCCTGTACGCTTGAGCCTGCTATTGCAGCGATGAAACATTTTTATGAAACCGCTCATGGGAGTGTACATCGAGGTATTTATGCTCCCGCAGAACACACAACCCAGCTCTATGAAGATGTTCGTATTGCAGCAGCTACATTTATTGGTGCTCAGCATGCCAGTGAAATTATTTTTACTTCTGGAGCGACTGATAGTTTAAATACGGTGGCGTACGTGTGGGCTCGCCATATACTTGAGCCAGGTGATGGTATTATTATTACCCAAGCGGAGCATCACGCTCATTATGTATTATGGCATCAAATTGCGCAGGAGTGTAAAGCGCATGTCTATGTGTTGCCAATCGATCCACGTACATTTTGTGTCGACTTGTCTGGCCTTTCGCATGTGCTGACAAAATCGATTAAGGTCGTTGCAGTAACGATGAGCTCTAATGTTTTGGGCCCTATTTGGGGCCGTGATGGTGTGTTGCTTGATCAGCTCATTAAACACGCACGTGCAGCAGGAGCAGGTATTGTGCTTGATGCTGCACAAGCGGTTGCGCATACTCGGCTTGCTGTAAATCAACTTGATTGTGATTTTTTAGCATTTTCTGTCCATAAAATGGGTGGTCCGACCGGTCTTGGTGTGTTGTATGCGCGTTCTCGTATGCATCCAGTGATGAAGCCATATCGTTTTGGTGGTGGAATGGTTGCTGCTGTGGCAAGTGATTTTATGACGTGGCAATCACCTCCACATTGTTTTGAGGCAGGAACTCCTCCTATTGCGCAAGTTGTTGGGTTTGGGGCAGTGCTTGAGTTTTATAAAAAGCATGTTGAGTTTGATGCGCTTGTTGAGCATGAAGCAGCATTGTGCGCACAGCTTATAGAAGGCTTATCGGCGATTCCGGGTGTTACTGTGGTGGGCAATACAGAGTTGTTGAGTCGTCATGGGCATGTTGTAAGTTGGTATGTTGATGGCATTCATGCACACGATATTGCTGCTACGTTGAGCGATTATGGGTGCGATTTGCGGGCAGGTGATCATTGCGCGCATCCACTGTCTGAAGTTTGGGGCAAACGAGCAACAGTGCGAGCGAGTTTCTTTATGTATACGCTGCCCTCAGATGTTGCGTATTTGATTGAAGCGGTGGCAAAAACAGTTAAAGCATGGAGAGCACTGGTATGAACGGTGCAATGCTCGTGCATGACGAGCTCCTTGATCATTACAAGTTTCCTCGTTACCGCATGGTAATATCAAGCCCTCATTTTTCTGCTTTGACGTTTAATCAATCATGTGGCGATCGAATTTCTATTGCGGGGCGTATTAGCGATGGCATTATTGTTTCTTGTGGATTTCAGGGCGAAGGATGCGTGCTCTCGCAAGCGGCGGCATCCCTACTGATGGAGCATATTCATGGAACAGAAGTGATAACGGCACAGAATTTAACCGCTGCATTTATGCAAGAGCGTGTTGGTATTGCAGTTGGACCGACACGTTTGAAATGTGTGCTTTTGGCACTGGAAACTCTGCAGCAAGCTCTCAAGAATCAGGGATAGCAGTTTACGTGTGTTGCTGGTATTCTGTCCCCGTTATTTGTCGCTACTTAGTCATATAATAAGGGT
>JBIKTS010000101.1:0-3199 GCA_044347985.1 Candidatus Babeliales bacterium | reverse complement strand
TTGCTTTAAGTAAGATAAGGTGTTTAGGTATTCATTACTCATAGGAGTTCAGGTTCTTGATATTGTCAGATTTTGCTTTTTTTACACTGAAAATTAATTTAGGCAGTGAGGCTTAATTGACTTTGCTTTCATGAGTGTATTACGGTGACGCCTCAGTTAATTAAGCAATTATATGGGAGTTGTTATGTGGAAGTATGAGCGTAGTGTGGGAGTCCAGGCTTCAAGACAAATCGTGTGGCAATGGTGGACTAATATTGAAAAATGGCCTCAGTGGGATACTGATTTAAGTGAGGCTGCAGTCCTTGGCGAGCTGGCAGTTGGTGCTCAAGGGCGTATGAAAGTAGCTGATGATGCGTTAGTATCATTTATTGTGTCAGAATTAATTCCTGAAGAGAAATTAGCAATTCAGATTGCATTGTTTGGGGCGACGATTACCTATACGTATACAATGTCAGAAGATGAGTCAGGGCTTAAGATTATTCATGGAGCTACAATTTCTGGGATTTTTGGCATTCTGTGGCGTATGATGCTTAAAAATAAAATTATTAAAGTACTTGATGCAGCGCAAGATTCGTTTGCTTTGCAGGTAGCAGAAGAAGCGGCGCGACAAGCTGCAGAAGCTGAGCGTGTAGCTCAAGAAGCGGCAGCAGCAGAAAATCCGCTTGTTCAACCTGTTCAGGTTGCTGAGGCTCCAGTAGCAGCCGAGAAGCTTGTTTTAGACAAAAATTCACATGAAATGGTGGGCGATCCCGTTGAAAATGAATTGCGGACCAAGGATATTCATACACAAATTGAAGTGGCAGCGCAAGCGGTGATACCAGAAAAGCCTGTTGCAGAAGAAACTGAGCAGGGGTCTGAGCAAGATGCTGCTGCTCATGTTGCTTTACTTGAACTCCCAAAGCCAGCTGCAGATGAGGTTGAAAAAAAATAATTATACGTATTTGAGAATAAAGCGCATGACGGCACTCCAGTGAGCAAGAATATTTTCTTGTTTGTGATTGAAGTGACCTTCATCTTTAAAGCAGAGAATCTCATGCGGGATTGTTTTGTCGATGTTTGCAACATACCCATGAATATGTTCTGGCGGAACTCTGCTGTCATTCATGCCGTACGATATAAAAAGTGGTTTCTTTGCTTTAAATGCGTGCGTTATTGGTGATTGCTGATCAAGCATTGTCGCATCACGTTCTGGGTGGCCAACGCGCTCTCTGAAATGATACTGTGCAATATTCCAGTGCTTGGGATACAGGTCGAGAAAGAAGCGAAGGCTGGTCGCTGGCACTTGTGCAATAATAGCTTTAAATAAATGTTGATAGCGCCATCCGGCAGAAAGTGCAGAGAAGCCTCCATATGATCTGCCCATATAGGCCATGCGATGAGCATCAAGCGGAAAGTTTTTTAATACATACTCAGTCATGCAGATTACATCATCGATCATGGTTGTCCCCAATTGTTTTTTGCTCGCAAGAGAAAATGCTTTTCCATATCCTGTTGATCCACGATAATTCACTTGTAAGCAGGCATATCCATTACTTGCCAGCATTTGAATTTCTGGAGAAAATCCGAAAATATCACGAGACCATGGACCGCCATGTATTTTGAGTATGAGCGGGTGTAAGCCGCTTGGAGAAGGGGTAGTGGGTAGTGTGAGGTAGCCATGAATAGTAAGTCCGTCTGATGTGCTTGTACTTATCGCTTGTGTTGACGCAAAGGTATATGCGTTCAGTGCGGGACGTGTTGCGCCAAGAAATGTGATTGTTTTGCTTGCAACATCGTAGCGCCAAAAAGAAGTTGGCTGAGTATCTGAGCAGCGACCGAGTATGAGTGTGTGTGAGTCGGCAAAATCTACCCAGCTTTCAAAGTATGGATTGGTTAAAAAGTCTCTGAGTTTTTGATATGAGCTGGTGTCTTGCAGGAAATGCCACGTGAGTCTGGTTGTTGTGTATGAAAAGCCAAGTAGTGTGCCGTCATGTGCCCAGAGCGTCGTGTGTGCTGGGGGCATTTTATCCAGAACTTGGGTGATATCTGATTCATGATAGATATCGTAGGCGGAATCTTTAAAAAACGCTTCGGTTATGTGGGTGCCTAGATGAATCCTCTGGAGGAGATGGGTATTGCTTGTTTGCGTATCTACAAAGTAGAGATATGTATTACAAGGCGAGTAAAAAAGGACATGGCTTCCCCAGTTATTTTCTGGAAGCCATGTAAGTTGATGATGCCATGTGTCATGTATGGTGTGGCGTGTATATAATGCCACAATATTATCGTGAGTAAACGTTGTGTAGGCTCTTAATTCTAAGTTGTTATCAACATGCCAATTAAAGACATTACCGGGGTTTTGCTGTATGCATTCAAGTGTCTGTGAAGCGACACAGTAGGTATATAAATCATAGCAGGATTCGTCGCGCGCGTTCCATTGAAATACAATATGTGTTGGATGCTTGCGTGAGAGTGAGAAAACAGGAATAACGCGACTGTGGGGTGCTGATACCGTAACGGGAGTGATATGCCCTGTGTCGAGATCATATATAAACAGCTGCCATTTTTCATTGCCGTCAGTGTCGCGGATAAAAAGGATATGTTTGCTGGTGTAAAGCCACATATAATGTGTGAGTGGTCGTTCTTGCGAAGGAATTAGTGGGCGCGCTGCTGTTGATTTATCGACTGGCTCAAGCCACAAAGTGGGCGCTCCACCTTCGGTAGGCGCAAGATAAGAATAATAGGTTTGGCAGGGAGAGAAGCGGGGTTTATTAAAAGGTGCGTATCCAAAAAGGTCTGTGAGCGGAAGTGCGGGTGAGGAGGCAAAAAGATCTGCGCTGCGGGGATTGTGTTGCTGTGCGTGCATTTCATTCCTTGAACGGGGGTAGAGAGAGGAGTTACTGTGTCAAACAAAGTTGTTATACGTGTCGCTGTTAGTATGGTCACGATCTGAAAAAAAGCAATCCCCGAACCGTAATTTTTCATGCTTGTGTAAAAAATATCACCTCGAATAATTATTGTGTAAAAATATTCTTGCATTTTTCTCCTGAGTTGGTAAGATATCCGCCTCTTGTTGAAGCAAAAACGCAGCAGCGAGAGTTTCTTTGAAATTTTAAGCAGAAATGCGAGACAAAGCGTTAATTTCTTTAAATAGAATACATAGTTGTCAAAAATATAACTAATTTATAGTTTTGCAACGGAGAGTTTGATTCTGGCTCAG
>JBIKTS010000100.1:0-3265 GCA_044347985.1 Candidatus Babeliales bacterium | reverse complement strand
CATTGCAATCTTCAACTCTCACTTCTTAGAATACAATTTGTTTACGTGCTTGGTTTATTCCCTCCAAGCACAATGCATGCTTAATACAGAGAATGAGAGCTTCTATGAAGAAATACTTCGTCCTATTATTGGTCCTTATCGCAACAACAATTCCGGCCACCTCTGCTGCAACTGCAAAACGCGCATCTTCTCTGACTGAGTATGCCGAAAAACAATCTGCACTCACACAGCAAACGCAAGAGCTTAAGCAGGCGCTTGCTGCAAAAACTGCCGCTATTGAGCAAGAAAAATCAAGCGCTCTAAATCTTCCCACAGACAGCAAAACACTCTCAGCCGAGCAGCAAGAACAACTCAAACACTTTTTTAATACCTGCAGCACTGTCTATGGCAGTCAAAATGCGCAACAAATTCTGCGCATGATTCAAAACGATCCTAAAAAACTGCGCATCAGCCTGATCCTTACACAGACACACGGGCACAAGCTCGAAGCCTTTATCAAAAATCCTTCTTTCCTCCAATTATTTGTCCAAGATCCCGAAAAACTAGTCAGCCAAGCACGCCCCTATCGCAAACCACTCCTTCCCAGCATTATCTCAACCATGACCGCACTTAAAACATATATGAGCCCCACACAATGGGGCAACGTGATGCGTGAGTTTATTGGATCGTTATTTGTAAAATTCTGGTCCGCAATCTGGCATCTTGTGCGTGACGCTCTCGTTCTGGCTATTGGCGCAGAAAAAATTTACGAGGTAGACAAATATGGGGCAATAAAACGAGACGCTCAGAACCAAAAGCTTCCGCGACTCATTCCTCAATATAGCGTCAATGAAAATGGGGAAGCAGAAAAGAAAATGATCCCAACCAAATGGTATTCTATTTTAGAGGATCAACAAAGTATCTTGGGGCAAATTATGCTCTCAGGAATAGATCAATCAACAATCAGCACGCTCCAATCACTCGACCGTTTATTACTGCGCCCAATTGCAAGCAAGACCCTCAATATCCCTCGCTGGAAACTTTCTTATTTCCATTACCGCCTTGCAATGACCGAAGCAAAAAATCCTCGTAGCCAGCTGGCTACACCACGTAAGCTTGCAGAATACATCGAAAAGTCTCCGAACAAATTTACCATCCTCACGGCAGGTCTTCCATTTAACTCCCGTGCGATTTTAGGAACTAAAGACACAGAAACACGGCAAAAAATGCTCCAGGTTGCTATCGCAAAACAGCTCTGGCATGCCTATGAACCAATATGGGCAGAACTTCAAAGCTCAATTACCGTTGCCACACGAACAGCAGACCCCACAGCAACAAACAACCTCTCTCAACTTGCACCGCGCAAATCAACAGGCACTAAAACTCGCGCTCAAGAAGCAAAAGGATTTGCAGATGATGTACTCAGCGAAGCAATAGAAGTTGGAAAAGACTCGTTAAAAGGAAAACTGCAAGATGGTCCACTGGGCATGTATATGTTATATGTTAACCTTGCACTCAATATCCCTCATGCAATTCTCTCGTTTGATAACCAAGAAAAACCTGATACCGAGCTCACCTTAAAAACAGCAGATGGTACAGACATTCCGGCTGGTGACATACTCAAAGCAATTGAAATCTGCGAAGCACTCGCTCGCTATGAAAGACGTACACATACAGAATCATGGAGTGATTATACAAAAGTACGTCCATACAGCATAACCATTACGCACCCGGGCGACACAGAGCCAACCACGTATCAATTCAAAGTTGCACCTATTACGCTTACGCGACTGCTTGAAGCACAAGAGCGTGGCCTGAAACGCTACATACCATTTATGACCGATCTCGGCTCAGAATCATATGAAGAATATATAACAAAACTTCTCATGCCACGACTTATATTTACCCTCACTCCAGAAGCAGTAAAAAACAAACTGGGCATCAGAACTATTGCTGACGCGGCTTCAAGTATTACACTCTTCAAGCGTCATTACGCAATTACCTTTGATGCCTGCGTAATGCTGAGTAATATGCTGGCGGTAATACAAAAATTTGATGGGCAAAAAACACTGGCCGGTCACTATGTTGAAGTGGCAGATATTATTGATGGATTCCTTATCAGCATACAAAGGCTTATCGCATCTGTTCATCCAAGCCATAGAGACAATTGGGAAGCACGAATTGGTCAAATATTCCACCTAGGAGACACTGACCTGGGCAAAAAAATTAATGAGCTCAAAAAATCGATTAAATGGGCCTATGAAATTGAAGATTGGAGTCGATTGCTAGCAAAGAAAGGTCCATTCAGTGTTACACAGAAACAAAAAATAAATCTCGCTCAACAAAAAAGCCGCTATGTTAACCCAATTTTAGTCACCAGTTATGCAGATGCGCTGAGATTTCTCAATGCCCCAGCCACAGAGCTTCCTGCATTGCGTGCAGAGCTCTTTGATGCAAAAAGCAGTGCATCGACCGTCCAGTATGCACTACGGCTGCAAAAAGAACACAAAACAGTATCCGAATACGAAGGCCAAGCTCCTCTCTCAAACTTGAGTCTGCAGCAGCTCGTTGTCACCTGGTACCATGACAAATCAAATCAATCCGAAATTCAATCAACCGCCAGAGGCACCAGAGGAAATGCTGAACCAAAATCTGCGACTGAAATTAAAGAAATAACAGCGCGTGCATTAGAAATTATTCTGCACACATTCAGCCTCCTTACCAGTAACACGCAAAGCACCCAAAACGACTTCTTTACCGCAGCAACACAAAAAACAGTTAAAGCTGATGCCTCACTGCAAAGCGAACTCTCTCAGTTTAAATCAACTATTAATAGCTCATTCCTTCAAGGCATCGCCCACGTACAAAAAGGACTCGGGGCTCTGCACACCCTCTACTCAAATTATGGACTGCGAGAAGTAATCGCTGCGCTTGATGAGCACTACTATGCAACCGGCAAACGACTTAATGATATTCCATTACCACTGCTTGCCAAAATCGCAACAAAAGAAAGTATGGCTCATTTAGTTGGTCGTGGCGCGGACTACTTGCTGCAAAAAACAATCCTCACCCCACTCATGGGCAAAATCAATCAGTTACAAGAAAATGGGCTCCTTATGGCACCTGCTTTGGATCAAATGGTAAAACAACAGCTAAGTACCTTTATTGGGGGCAGCGGTGGACGAACCAATGCATACCATGCAGCACGCTCAATTATTCGCAATGTTTTCGACTATGGCACAACCGCACTAAGCGGTAGCAGTCTTGGAGGCACTATTGCGGCTCG
>JBIKTS010000098.1:0-3282 GCA_044347985.1 Candidatus Babeliales bacterium | reverse complement strand
CGCAGACGTAATAGTAATACCACGCTCTTGCTCTTGCTCCATCCAGTCCATAGTTGCCGCACCCTCATGCACCTCACCAATCTTGTGAGATACACCAGTGTAATACAGGATTCGCTCGGTAACAGTAGTCTTACCAGCGTCAATATGCGCACATATACCTATATTACGATACGTTTCAAGTTTCTTACTCATACTCTCCCTTACCAGGCGTAATGCGAGAACGCTCTGTTTGCTTCAGCCATACGATGGACATCCATCTTCTTCTTAACTGCCGCACCGTTACCCGCCGCTGCATCCATCAATTCATTTGCAAGCCGCTGCCCCATAGTTTTATCAGAACGCTTTGCTGCAGATTGAACGAGCCAACGAAGCATCAATGCATTCGCACGCATTGGAGCAACTTCAGCAGGAATCTGATACACACCACCGCCAACACGACGAGAGCGCACTTCAACTACTGGACGAATATTCGTTGTTGCTTTTTCAAACAAAGCAAATGTTTTTTCAGCATCACCTTTAGTACGCTGCTCAATAACATCAAAGGCCTCATACACAATCTTACGCGCCAGAGACTTTTTGCCACGCTCCATAACAATGTTGATAAGCTTTTGAACCAACGGAGAACCAAAGCGAGAATCAACCCCAATATCACGAACAAAATTAACCGATTTACGACGTGGCATTATTTACCTTTCTTTGCTGGAGCAGCTGCAGCGCCCGGTTTAGGTCTCTTAGTACCATACAATGAACGGCTTTGCTTACGGCCAGTAACACCAGCTGTATCAAGCGCACCACGAATAATATGATAGCGTACCCCTGGAAGATCGGGAACCCGACCACCACGCACTAACACTACAGAGTGTTCTTGTAAATTGTGTCCTTCGCCCGGAATATAGGCAGTGATTTCACGACCTGTACTCAACTTTACCCGCGCAACTTTACGAAGCGCTGAGTTAGGTTTCTTTGGGGTCGTTGTATATACACGAGTACATACACCACGACGCTGTGGGCATTCTGATAATGCTGGAGACTTGCGCTTTTCAGTCACTTTGCGGCGACTTGCGCGAACCAGTTGATTAATTGTCGGCATAATGCAACATCCTACTTAAACTACTACTTTCGTGCTAATTCCTAATCCACCGGGCAAACACTGAGTTTTGCCTCTTGAGAACGGTACCTAGATGTGTCCGGTAGCTTTCTGAGAGCACCCTCCATAAAGGAAGGTGAATTTTACGATGGCCATAATTCTAGCTATTTTTTTACTTTTTTCAAGCTAAAAAAATGCATCACGAAAAGGAAAACATCTTCTCAAGGCCTAAAAAATAGAAGCTCGCCGATTACGATTCGCAGCAAAAACATACATCAGCCAGCATTACGACGCGCAATCCATGCCGTCATCACATAAAATCTGATACCTATATTTGTTCATCACGCAACCAAGAATATTTTTGATACGACCCAGGCTTAAACAATTCCCATCGATCAGAAATAACTGCGTCAAGCTCAACCCAGTTTGCTACAATTTTTTTCCACCATGCACTACGAGCACTCATTTTCTTGCCTCGGTAGTTCCACATAAATACAGTATCCTGCTTTTGCGAATACTCAATTTCACTTTTTAGCTGCTCAATAACAGCGGCAGCGCTTTCTTGCTCAGATACCACTGCGACCAAGTCGGCAATTTCAATAGTATCCCGAATGCTTAACTGTACAACCTGCTCAGCTCCCGAAAAAACTTGAGAAACATTAACATTAAAATGAGTATGATATTTATATCGAGCAACTCTCTCATCCATAATCTGCCACATAAACGGTATCAGCAGCTTCAAACTCATATGTCCTGGCTCCAATCCATCAAGCATTACTCGAAAATTAGAAACCGTACACATACCAAACTTAGCCGAATAATGACGCACGCCAGGAGATGAAACAAGCCGTTTAAACGAGCTGCGGTCCATTGCCCCAGCAAACTGCCATGGATCATTAAGAGAATAAAAATGATACAACTGTTGCACATGCAATGGTGCATATAGCGCTTCAACAACCGGTGCCCCTAATGAAATAACACCTTCAAAAGAGGTTTCCTGCGAAGCAATAAAAATGACATTAACCCCATGACTGTGTCCAAACGCCCAATGTGGGCCATACCCACACAGCCCTGAAAAAAAAGATTCGGCAAGCATGCGAAGTCGCCCACCACCATCACGACGAGCGGTATGACTATCTACTCCCGACCAAACATACGACACTACTTCAACAGGACGTTTTTTACGGCGCGCCATCTCAGCAGCAAACTGCAAAATATTCTTAAAAGCATCGGTACTTGGATCATAATAATCACCAACAGCCTGCGCCCACGTACCATGAACCACCCAGAGCACCAAGGGATTCATGGCCTCTACCTCGCCCTCTGGATAATACAACTGAATACCTGAAATCATATTTTCATAATGAGCAAATCGAGCAACAATATCGGCATCAGACAGTGCAAACCATTCTGCGCGCACTGCAAGCCCCGTCTTCAAAAGCTGTGTATACTTATGCCAATATTCAGGCAATGCATTAGGCATCATAATATTATCACACAAGAGCGTATCATATTCTTCAGGTGCTTGATAAAAGCCGGCTGGCAAGCTCCAAGACCCCACTCCCCACACAAACACAAGCAATGAAAGTAAAAACCTCATCAAAAACCTTTTTTTATTTTAGATATAACGCAATATGTAATAATTCAACACGAATCAACCGACAAGTCAATCATTTCATTGCCTCCTTTTGCTTGATATGATAGCTTCCTGCCTCGTATAATTCACCCAATAACATAGCCTGTTATTACTTACTTTAAGGACACTCCATGTTTGACTTGCTGCATACCTTTTGTATTACAAAATTACTCCCTCTGATTCTTGCAGGAGTTGGCTTTGGGCTTCTCATAACTGTCCACGAGCTTGGTCACTTCTTTTTTTGTAAAATATTTGGGATCGGCACTCCTGTGTTTTCAATTGGCTTTGGCCCAAGTTTATTTAAGAAAAAAATTGGCGAAACAGAATTCCGGCTCTCACTTATTCCACTCGGTGGCTACTGCGCAATTCAAGGAATGAGTGATCCTGAAGCTGGAATGGTGGCAACCGATGAAGCCAGTCTCAATCCTGCATACGCATTTGAAAAAAAATCATTCATGCAAAAACTACTCGTCATCCTTGGCGGCATCCTTTTCAATATTATTTTTGCCTATTGCATATTTATTGGCATGCACTGGGGTACTTATCAAGAACTTAACAC
>JBIKTS010000030.1:0-8905 GCA_044347985.1 Candidatus Babeliales bacterium | reverse complement strand
GCCCACTTGAGTTTAAAAATGTTTCAAGAACATACGCAAAATCGGCTGGTGCGGTTGCAGCACCAAGAACCCCGGAAACCATACAAGAAAATATAAAAAGACGTATACGCATCATAGCAATTCCTCTCTCAAACGAGGCCATGCTAGCAGCGATAAAAATGAGGATGCAACAGTTTAACCGAAATGATCAGACTAAATACGCCCAAGGACTTCTAGCCGACGCTGACGCTGTTTTTTCTGAGTTACTGCCTGATGATCAAACCGATCCTCTTGTAAGTCAGAATGCACGCTAGATTCATCTGCAACTACATGATCTGAATGACCTGTTTCAGTACTTACTATTACACCCTGGTTATGCAGCAATGCGAGCGCCGCATCAAGCGTGCTCAATACCTGCTCAGGATCAAGCCCTTGACGACTGTTTGCTTTGAGTAACGAGAGCAAATGAGCAAGCTGCGTATGCACCTGCTGCGCACTATGAGCAGACATTTGTAACTGTGCATAATCAGCAAGAACTTTATCACCAAACGCATTCATCTGTGTTAAAAGTTGAATATGCTCAGCAGAACGCTGAGCGTCAGCTTTTCTTGCTTGACGTGCTTTTTCAAGCTTTGCGCGTAATTTCTGCATTTTCATATATGCATGACGACGCTGAAACAACTCATCTTGCTGCTCAGTAATTTGATTCATAAGGCGCGCAATCTCAGCTTGCGACTCAGTAATGCGAGCCGAAATTTGCTCCAATTCTGCAATGCGTTGAGCACTTGCAACAGCTTTTTTACCTTCCTCATCAATCTGTGCTGCATAGCGCGACGCCTGAGCCAACGCTTCTTGCATGGTACGCTGCATTGCCTGAGCCTGCAGCGTCAAAACCACTGATTCTTGCTGCTTTTGCTCAAGAATTTTGCCAAGCTCATTGCATCGTTTATTTTGGGCGTCGATATGATCTGAAAGCTGTGAAATTACCGTAATACTCGCTTCTCGAACTATACCCATCTGTTCCTGCACCTGAGCAAGTACTAGTTCAAGCTCAATTTTTTCACGCTGTTTTTGTTCAATCGCTTGAACAAGCGAACCTCGCTCTGCAGCATGTAATTGCTGCGCTTGCATACTTGCAGCTGCCGCTTCTTCGCGTTGTTTTTTTAATACTTCAAGCTCTGCTGCCTTCTTTTCTTTGCCCGTTGTATCTTCTTCCGCAAGGCGCAATTCAAGCTCTGAAATGCGTGCCTGCAAAACACCCACTTTTTCTTTCTCAGAAACAATCACAATTTCTTTTTTGCCAGGGAAAACATCAACGCCTATTTTAGTTACCAAATTTTCAATAACATCTGCCGCAAGAAATAGTGTTGGGTTGTCAGTATGCTCTAAATGACTATTAATTTCATATAACGCCATTAATCGTAATTGTGCTTGTACTTGCGCCGGCAAATGATATTCTCCCACCATATCCAAAATCAAATCATCAGCCTGCTTCTGAGCATCCACTAGTGCTGCCAGTGCATTCTTTTTAGAAATAATTGCATTATATGATTCATCAAAAAAGAACTCTGCTTTTTCAATCGTTTCAGTGAGCCACTCATGCTGCTGTGCAAAAAGTGCAATAAAATTTTGCCTTTCAACACGGCTCACTTCACCCTCCATAATAATTTGCCGAATAAATCCAGTATCTTTTTCAAAATCACGGACAATTTCTTTACGCCATTCGCGTGAGATTGTAACACGGCCATTTAATTGATCTTGCGCTTCTTGCTCTTGGAGTGTCTTTTTAAGTTGCTCAGCCTTTCGCTCAGCCTCAAGCACAATTGCCCGTGCTTTTTCTTCTGCTTTTTGCTGCGCAATGTCTGCATCTTTACGCGCCTGCTCTTCAAGACGCAATTGTCGCTCCATATCTTTTTGAAGCAGCTCTTGCCGCCGCCGATCAAGCCGACCCTGATGTCGTCGGACCTTACCTTCAATTGCTTCTTTTTCCCGCTCAGCTGAACGTTTTACATATTCAGCATCACGCTTTGCTCGCTCGACCAATGCATCAACATCGCGATACTGCCCAGTGTGTCTTTCAATATCTGGAACAGACTGCACTACCGGAGGTGCCTTTTCTTCCTTGCGCCCAGCAGATCGCGGCGCGCGCCGTGCGCATACATCGTGAACCAACCCAAAACACACAGCCAGAACTACTAATAAATACTGCATATCTCATCCCTTATTTTTGCAAACATGTACCATGAGTTTATAGTCTTACATACATAAACTCTCGCTGTAGCCAGCCTAGGGCGGAATAACACAAAAATGCAACGAGCAAAAAATAAACATAAAAAGAAGCTCTTATATAAAGCTTTTTAGCCATGCTCAAATTTGACATCCTTCGCTATTTTTCTATACTGCAAGTCTTATTCACATTCAAAATAATCAAAAATCCCTATGCAAAAAAAACATACTTTTCTCAAGCTTTATACAATTGCTCTAGCAACATTAACTATTACCCTCCCACTCACCCCGCGTGAACGCTCTGAATACCGAATTTTAAGCATGGAATCGGTAAATCTAACTAATACACACTACTCAGAGTCACGTGATCATTTAGGTCAACATCTTGTTATCGATTTATTCGGCTGTGACCCTGAAAAAATATCAACCGTAGAGCATGTTGAAAAAATAATGATCGAAGCTGCGACAGCAGCAAAAGCAACAATAGTTGCCCAAAAATTTCATCAATTTTATCCTGGCGGTGTCAGCGGCGCACTCGTTCTTGCAGAATCACATCTCGCCATTCACACCTGGCCTGAAGTACAAGGCTATTGTGCAATTGATATTTTCACCTGCGGGCAAACTGATAACTTTGCAGCACTTGAAGTACTCAAAACACAATTCGGCGCACAAGGATATGTCGTTGTAGAAATCGAACGCGGCAAGCAACGCTCAGACTTAGTAAGTAATGCAACCGGATCTATATTTTTTCGTGAAAATCTCGATCCACTCAATGGATTTCAATCGACCGTTGCGATTAAAGAATTACTCGAATCTGTACAATCAGACTTTCAAAAAATTGAAATGTACGAAACAACTGCATTTGGAAAAATGCTCGTCATTGATGGCATCATTCAACTGACCGAGTACGATAACGCTGCATACCATGAAATGATAACTCACGTACCGCTCCAAACACACAAAAAAGCGCGCAAAGTACTTATCATCGGCGGAGGAGACGGCGGATCACTTGCAGAAGTAGTCAAATACCCAGATATCGAGGAAATCGTTATTTGCGATATTGATCCAATGGTCGCAGCAGTTGCAACAAAATATTTCCCTGCATTTGCTGCCGCATATCAAGATCCTCGCGTCCGTGCAGTTTATCAAGATGGCACTACATTCATTACCAGCTTTAAAGATTATTTTGATGTCATCATTGTCGATGGGCCTGATTTTTATGGGCATGCTGCCGCATTTGCACGCGATACGTTTTATCAAAACATATCCACCGCACTAACAGATAATGGACTCATGGTCATTCAAGCAGAATCGCTCTTTTACGATCGTAACTTTATAGCCGATCTTTATAAACAGGCACAAAATTCTTTCCCTATTGTTGGATACTACAATACACTTGTACCAAGCTATCCAAGTGGATCTATCGGCTTTATTTTAGCGTCAAAAAAATATCACCCGGCACCATGCTCAGAAACAAAAGATAAGAAAAAAAAGAAGAAAAAAGATTCAGGCAAAAAGTGCTCATTTCTGCCGGCACCCCTCGAGTTTTATACACCCGAAGTACATCGCGCCAGTTTTGCACTACCTGCGTTTTTAAAACGATTACTTCCAACACAAAAATAATGCCTTACGTGCTCTGCAAGAACCAAGAACTCTGATGTCATGAACACAAAGAACATACAAACTGTTGTCCTTGTAGGTAATCCAAATGTTGGAAAGAGTTCTTTATTTTATCGGCTAACGGGAACCCACGTTGTCACCAGTAACTTTCCCGGAACGACAATCTCGGTAACCCGAGGCACGATAACTACCTCATCACAAGGTATCTCCCGGGCATACGAGATACTTGATATTCCAGGATTGTATTCATTAACTGAAAGCACCGCTGCTACCGCCAGCGGTGCTTTATTTATTCTCAGCCAAGCAGATATCATCATTAACGTCATCGATGCAACGCGTCTGAAGCGTAATTTATACCTCCATATGCAATTAAAAACCCTCAATAAACCTCTGATAGTCGCACTAAATATGTGGGATGAAGCACTCTATCATGGCATAACAATTCAAACTCAAAACCTCAGTACCGCTCTTGAATGTCCAGTGATTCCAACAATCAGCGTCGCCGGTAATGGAATCAGGTTTCTTATTGATGCGCTTAATAAAACCTCTCTGCTGCAGGCCCCAATTGATAAGACTCGCACGCTCAGACCCCAATGGGACGAAATTTCTCATATTGTTTCAATAGTGCAAACTATAACGCCACGCCATAAAACGTTTGGCGAATACCTCACTACGCTCAGCGTTCATCCTCTGTGGGGAATCGTAGGAGCATGTATGGTGTTTGGCGGCACACTTTTCGGGCTTTTTATGCTCAGTAGCTCTTTGGAGTCTACTATCCTTACTCTTTTTAGCATGCTACTAGAACCCCCGCTTCTCTGGCTCCATTCCCTGCTGCAAAGCACGCCATTAATCCAAACTCTTCTTGTGGGCACAGTCACTCACAATTCAATTAATTTTATAGAATCACTCGGACTACTCAGCACGGGGCTCTATATCCCCCTGGGGCAAGTTGCCCCTCCGGTAATTGCCTTCTACATCGCCATGGGGCTTCTTGAAGACAGTGGGTATCTTGCGCGTATTGCCTACGTTGCAGATACACTCATGCATCGATATGCACTCCATGGGATTGCCGTCATCCCTATGCTTATGGGCGCAGGGTGCAACGTTACCGGAATTATTGGCACTCGAATACTGGAAAATAAACATCAACGCATGATCGCTGCAACACTGATTGCTATCGCAGTTCCCTGTGCTTCTCAAACCGGCTTTATCGTCGCAATGGCTGGCAAAATGGGATTCTTTCTCTGTGGTATGCTTATTGTATCTCTCATTATTATTTGGCATGTAATTGGTCTTTTAATGGGAACCCAGCGCCACAAAAACTATCAAGAGCTCATTTTAGAAATGCCGCCGCTCAGAATTCCTCGCATTGCTCCTTCAACACGCAAATTGATGCACCGTATTAAAAATTTCTTATCTGATGCTATCCCGATAACTATTATCGGGATAGGGATTGTACTCGTACTCACACATAGTGGTCTCTTGCAAAAAAGCACCGCTGTCCTCTTTGGTTGGACCCGCACACTGTGGGGCCTTCCTCAAGAAATAGTACCGGCACTTTGTATGGGATTGTTTCGTAAAGAAATAGCACTCAGTTTTCTGCGTGGCCTTCCAGCGCTCACACAGCCACAAGCATTTACGGCGACACTGCTCCTGACTCTATGGTTCCCCTGCGTCTCTGTGTATGCTATTTTATACAAAGAATTTGGCGCAAAAGCGCTGATTACCATGACTCTTATTATGTGCTTAATTTCCGGGAGTGCTGGACTTATTGCGCACATGATTTTCACCACATTTTGGTAGCACACCATGACATATACCGGTATTGATATAGTTTTTATCCCTCGATTCAACAACTGGCTCAATTATTCAACCGCCCAGCTGGCAACAATTTTTACTCCAACAGAAATAGCTCATTTTTCAGACATTATAACCACACAGTCTTCAGAACTTGGACCCGTGCACGCCGCACGTTTTTTGGCATCACGATTTGCCGTAAAAGAAGCATTTTATAAAGCACTGAGCAGCGCCTGTGCAGACAAAAAAACAATTACACCATTTGCGTTTCGTGCTATTGCTCGGCATATAGAAATTCATGCTGATGCGCAATGGGGCTCGCCTCGACTTTTTTTTAACACTAAAAACTTCAGCGCCGCAAGCGGGATCAAGCTCCCCCGCACTGCCAGCACGATCAGTATTGCGCATGAAAAAGAATATGCGATCGCACACGTTTTATTAACGATCAAAGAATAAACAGTTACGCAACAGAAGCTGCAGCAACATCCGCATCTGTAACTACTTCATCGTCTTCTGCAAGTGCAGCAATTTCTGCATCATCCAAATTCATCTGTACCGCTCCAGACATAATTTGTTCCAGCTCAATAAGTTTATTTTTTGTATATTCAGCTGCTGCATGTTGCTTTTTAAGCATCATTAAAAAATCAGCTGCTCCTTCAAGAGCTGCAATCGCAACATCCAGTTCTTTTTTCTTTTCGATATATTCAGCATTAGTCTGCTGCGACGCCTCGGTATCTTTTGCAAGCGCTCCAACCGTTCCAACATTTTGTGTTGCCGTTTGTTTTTTTTCAAGTTCAGCAACAGTCTTTTTTAATTGCTCAACCTTCGCTGTTTTACTCGCAACATCTCCTACCGCTTTTTCAACCTTCTCGTTTAAAAAAAGCACATACTCTTCAAGCGGAGTACTCTCTGATGTCGATGATGACGCGGCACTCTCTGCGCAAACGACAGCACTTCCTACACTTACTAAAATCATCCACAGAGTAAAAAGACTGCGTACTTTCATATCCAAAATCCTTGTATTACAAAAAACAATGGTTGTACTGTAAAAAAAACCAGAGGACTCTTGTCAATGAACTGAATGCAGAGCGTACTCTAAGAGAAAGGGATATGTATGATTATTCTTGGTGTCGACCCCGGCTCGCAAATTACCGGTTTTGCAATCGCGCGCGTAACTCAGGGGAAAACCTCTATTTTCGATTATGGCTATCTACAAATGTCATCAACAGACCCAATGCCCAAACGCATCGAGCAATTTCACACTTTCTTAAGTGAAAAAATAAAACTTCATGCCGTGACCCACCTGGCAATTGAAACTCCATTTCTCGGCAAAAACCCTCAAAGCTTTATCAAACTTGGATATCTCCGCTCTATTCTGTATCTACTCAGCCAGCACCATTCACTGATATTACACGAACTTGCCCCCTGCCAAATAAAACAAGCAGTTACCGGGTACGGCAAAGCAAGCAAAGAACAAGTTGCCACGGCACTGGGTGCCATGCTTCCCGCGCTTAAATTACTCAAAGGAGGGGTGCGCGAAGACGTAACCGATGCTATCGCAATTGCGCTTACCGGAATCTGGGCAGAAAGTACCCGGCAGCGGGTTATATAAAAGTATTTTAAGAAATTGTTGTCTCTGTATGTGGCGATCAGATGGGCATTTACAATGAGTTCTGTAAAATCGATATTGCAAGTATCGATTTTACAGAACTCATATTTCATTTAAGCTGTAACAGCTTACAAATACTATAAATATATACCACCCTAGAGCAGTTATGTTATATACACTGGCGCTAGTGAAACATACCGAAACGTAACGCTCATACCACTCGCCGATGTTGGTACATTTTTTACCAAGAAAGAACAAATTTTATGATTATTTCTGAACTGCAAAAAACGCTCTACAAACTCGCAACTGAAGCAATGCACCGTGCATACAATCCATATTCTCACTACAGTGTTGGCGCCGCACTCAAAACAACTGCAGGTATCATCACCGCAGGATGCAATGTAGAAAATGTTTCATTCCGCTTAACACTCTGCGCTGAAGCAAATGCAATTGGCGCACTCGTTGGACAACACGGCAAACAAACCGTTGAACATATTTTAATTGTTGCCAGTGGCAGCAACTTTCCCTCTCCGTGCGGCGCATGTCGTCAGATTATTGCAGAATTTGCGCTTCCAGAAACTGAAGTGCATTTAGCACGCGCAAAAGAATCACACGATGGCTTTGAAGTACGAACATACCGCATCAGCAAATTATTGCCACTCAGTTTTACACAACAAAGCATGGTCCTTGAAAAAACAGAAGAACCGTTACCAGAGCCTCACACAGAATCAGAAATACATAAAAACGAAAAAGCGCTCAAACAAAACAGTCAGAAACAAATGGAAAACTAACTTAGTACCCGGCATCTTCAATCAGAGCACACAAGTTAAAAAATTTCATCCACCAGGTCATCAAGTTTTTGAACGCCCATTTGCGCCATCATGTCAGCATAAAATTGCTCATCATATTCACGTGTCTTCACAACTACCGGCATAGGCACTGCATGCCCCATAACCAGTGCTTGTTTTTTTGTATCAAGTGATGCAAGAATTGCCCGCAATCCGGTACCATTGCTGACACCGGTGAGCACCGCCTGAATATCTTTGTCATCAGAAAGCAATGCAACAATCTTGGTTCCGAGCTGCGAAATAATTTCAGGATCAATTCCTGACGGACGCTGATCCACAACAAGAAGCGAAACATAATATTTGCGCATCTCACGAGCAATCACTCCAAAAATGGTTTGCTTTGCCGCTTGCGGATTGAGAAATTTATGAGCCTCTTCAATCGTAATAATTAATTTTCTTGGTTCATCTGACGCCTGCTGCGAGGAAAGAAATTTCTCTGTTTTGGCAATATAAATATCATGCAAACGGCGCGTAATAATATTTGAAATCAGCAAATAACAGAGCAGCGATGTGTGATTACCAAATTCTAAAACGACATGAATGCCACGATCAAGATACTCAAACAGCGTCTCGATCACCGATGCGCCAACCGCTTCTTTTTTCAAAAACGGAAACTTTTCCAACCGCTTCAGTTTACGATAGAGCGCCGCAACTGATTCAGCATGTGCGCCAATTTCTTCTGCAAATTCTTTTGCTTGAGATCCTCTTGCAAGAAGCACTGAGAGCCATTGTTTACGATATTTTGCGGAAATCAAATATGCTGCTTCAAGTGCAGTTGGATGCAAATTTAATTCATCCTGCAGGGGCATCACATCTTCAACACGAA
>JBIKTS010000096.1:0-3436 GCA_044347985.1 Candidatus Babeliales bacterium | reverse complement strand
GACTAAACCCCTCGCTTAAAATAAGATATGAGACATCAGACCACTTTATGCACGATTTTATTCGATCTATCAGGTTTGACAAAGCACATCAATTTAGAGAACGCTATCTCAATATTGATCTCCTCCTTATTGACGACATACAATTCTTTTCCAATAAAGAACAAACCCAAGAAACATTCTTTCATATTTTCAATGCCCTTCATGAGCAAAAAAAACAAATCGTACTCTCAAGCGACACGTTTCCTGAAGAAATAAAAGGACTGCAAAGCAGACTTATTTCGCGCATGGAATGGGGGCTTGTCGCAGATATGCAAACACCTGACTTAGAAACAAAAATAGCAATACTCACTAAAAAAGCTGAGCAGCACGGCATCAATCTAGATGATGAGGTAGGACACTTTATTGCGAGTCGCGTGCACACCAATATTCGACAGCTCGAAGGAGCGCTTATTCGTGTCGACGCATTTGCATCACTCACAGGCCAACCAATTTCACTCGCTCTTGCTAAACGAGTGCTCGTGAATTTCAATGAACCACGCCCTCAAACAATAGATCTTCCTGATATCGCAACCCATGTTTCTAAGAAATATGGCGTTTCGATTACCGATTTAAAATCAAAAAATCGCAATAAAGATGTTGCAACCGCACGCCAAATAGCATGTTTTATGATGAAAAAGTTGACCAATCATTCTCTCCAATCTATTGGACAATTCTTTAATGGAAGAGACCATTCTACTATTATTCACTCAATAACAACTATCGAAGAACGCTGCAAAGTTGATCGTCACTTTGCAGGAAAACTCCAGCGTATTGAGGAAGAAATTCTACATCGCTAACAAATGTATTCTTCTTACAAAGCACTCCATGATATGCTGCAACCATCATTAATTATTACCACAAAGGTTGCACACACATGTACCGCTACATATTTCTGAGCCTTCTCGGCATATTTCTTACCGGCTGCGTCAAAGATTCACCAACACCACAAGCTCCTACCGAATATGCGCTTCGTGTAAAAATAAGAAATATTACCAAAAAACCTCTCTATACTGCCTGTTTTGCCTATATTAAAAAAGATAAATCACCACGATGGCGCTGGCATAAGAGCGCTGTCCACGAACTCATTCCAACCAAAGAAGTCTCTATTTTAATTGATACATATAAGTCAGCAACCGAGGTGCCCGATGCATATGGCATACTCGGAGTCTTTACCTCATACGAAGAAGCCCGAGATGCAATATACGAATTACTCCCTGATGGAAACAAAGTCGACCTTGATCGCCTTCAAAAAATCCAAGACAAAACAATTGTGCTGGGAATAGAAAAATACGGAGTAGTGGGTGATATTTTTGATTATAGCTTTATACCGGACAATAACACACATCACGAAGTACCTGAACTTGATTTCAGCGTCGAAAACAAAACTAATAAATTATTATACGTTACCGCGTTTATCTATCAAAAAAAAGATGATATGCCGATTTGGCGCTATGATAAATCAGAAATAATCACTATTGCTCCCAACGCAGAAGGGACTATTGATGTTGATACTATCGTCAATCCATATGACCGCAAATATACCCGCTGTTATCTTGCTGTGTTTGATGAAACCGAAAAACAAGAAGCATATGATGCAACATTCCAACTCCTTAAAGAACATCAAATGATTAATCTAGGCATATTATCAGAACTACAAGAGAGAAAAATCATACTAAAAAATCAAAAATATGGCATACTGGGTGACGTAATTGATTTTGTATCTAAAGAACCTCGTAAAATATCGAATTTAAAAAGTGAAAACATTAAATACCAGCCTCGCTACTCATGAACACTATCATATAACGGTATTACTGCAGGAAGCAGTCGAAAATCTCATCACACAACCCGGCGGCGTCTATCTGGACGCAACCTTTGGAGGCGGTGGGCACACACGCAAATTACTAGAAACCGATCCTACCTGTACCGTAATAGCGCTTGACTGGGACAAAGAAGCCCTTGAGCGTAATGCGCCTGCCCTCCAACAAGAATTCGGCACTCGCTTTATTCCGGAATGGGGTAATTTTACGAATTGCTATAAATTACTCGCTAAGCACGGTATTAAAAAAATTCATGGCGCTCTGGCCGATTTTGGAACCTCAATGTTCCAGATCAAACACGAAGATGGGTTTTCATTTGCAGTCGACACACCACTTGATATGCGCATGTCCAAGGGACATCATTATTTTAATGCAGCCTATGTTGTGCAAAGATTTTCAGAGTCTGAGATTGCAAAAATTCTTTTCACATACGGTGAAGAGCCAGCTGCACGCAAAATAGCGGCCGCAATTGTTGCAGTACGCGAAACAGGAAAAGTTATTAGCACGACAAAACAACTGGCAGACCTCATACAAAAAACAATCCCCGTCCGCGGATATCAACGCATTCATCCCGCCACAAAAACGTTTCAAGCTCTCCGCATTTTTGTAAACAAAGAATTAGAAAACATCGAATTGTATTTAAAGAACGTCATGCCTTTGGTTCATGTCGGCGGTAGAATCGCATGCATCAGCTTTCATTCACTTGAAGATAGAATAGTTAAAGAATTTTTTAGATCTCACCCCGAATCGCTTACGATCCAGACACGCAAGCCAATTGTGCCCAGTGAAGAAGAAATAACTCGTAATCGAGCTTCACGTTCGGCAAAACTGCGTATTGCCACAAAGAAATAATAGTCACTTTTTCGGCAATAGTTTATTGACATACACAGAGAGACGCCGTATATTTGCATCACTGAATTGAAATAAATCAATACAGTTCACTCTAGTATAGTTATATTCGGCTCACACCAAGACATGATTTTTCCCTTTGATTTTTGACAACAGCGCTTGTAGGTCCGGGTATACTGAAGCTATAACATCGTTATAATCAGTATAATCTTGGGATATTATGAAAATCACAGATATCAAAATATTTCCTGTTGCGATTGAAGGACGACTCAAAGCGTATGTGAGCATTACGTTCGACGACAGCTTCATTGTTCGAGAAATAAAACTTATCAAAAACAATACTGGCATGTTCGTCTCAATGCCATCACGACGCAAAGCAGATGGCTCTTTTAAAGATATTGCACACCCAATCAACAATGAAATGCGTAAAATAATAGAAGACAAAGTCATTGAAGCATATGAAATTGCCAAACAAAATGGATTTCCGGATGCAATCAATAAAAAAAATGACGATGACGAGCAAAATTCTACTTCACCTGTTGAAGAATCTCAAAAATGATAGTAGAATGCCTCAATCTTGCTGGGGCGTCGCCAAGTGGTAAGGCAGCGGTTTTTGGAGCCGCCATTCAGAGGTTCGATCCCTTTCGCCCCAGCCAAAATTTTAGGGAAGCAGTCAAAACGACTTGCTTCCCTTTTTCCTTTTAAAGAAATCTTACTTAAAAACAATACCC
>JBIKTS010000092.1:0-3524 GCA_044347985.1 Candidatus Babeliales bacterium | reverse complement strand
GAAGAATGCTCGTTTCAGCGATCAGCACCTTGCTTCTGAGGTAAAAGCAGTTATTCAAGAACTTCGTATGTATAAAGATGATCATTGGGGGACTATGCTTGAACATGCATTTAGTACTATGTTCCCCGCAAATCATCCGTATCATCATCCTATTATTGGATATAAAGAAGATTTGGCTGATTTGTCTGGTGCACGTTTGAAAGCGTTTTATGACAAGTATTATCATCCCACTCGAGCTGTTTTGTGTATTGTTGGCGATGTAGATTTTGATGATGCATTTGGACGAGCAGAAGATGCATTTGGATCTATTACTTCAACAGCTAGTGATCACACACCAGAATTTATTCCTCTTCAGAATCAGTTAAAAACATCGCACGCCATAATTTATCGTGACGTGCAGGATGAGCAGCTTGGATTATATTGGCGTATTCCTGGAATGAATGCGGGGGATCATTTAGTGGTGAGTGCACTTGAGTATATTTTGGGTGGGGGCCGTGATAGTCGACTGTACAGAGTACTGGTTGATGAATTGCAAATTGCTACTTCTGTTCGTGTATGCGCAGAACATATGATGGCAGCAGGCGTTTTGTTTGTTATGGTTGAACCACATAATGGTCAACGCGATGCATGTTTGGTGGCGGTAAGAGAACAAATGGCCCTGCTGCTTGAGCATGGATGCAGTGAAATTGAATTATATAAAATGGTGAAGAATCGTCAGCGACAACATATGCTTGCATTGCATAATTTAACTGATTTTGTGTATCACTGGCTTGAATCATATTTTGTTACGCGTGATGAATGTGCATTTTTTCATGAGGCAAATGAATATGCATCACTTACTCAAGAGCAACTTAATAAATATGTTCAAGAGTGGCTGCAGCCTCGTGATATGAGTACTGTTGTCGTTGCTCCTTTGATTGATAATGCACAAGATGTGTGGCATGAAGAACAAGAAAAAGAAGAAGAATATTATGCGTATTTGCTTGAAAGGCATAAGCGAACTGAGCCTCTGGCAGAGCCAGTGTTTGTTCATACGCTGCCACCTGCAAAGCCTCTTGCATTTACTTTTCCTGAGCCAACGCGTGTTTCGCGGCAGCTTACCGGAGAAATGACGGTAATTTCATATACTGATCGTACGCTCCCCTTGGTTAGTGTTGCGTTATTATTTAAAGATGCGGCGTACATTGCACGAGCTCTTGAAGGGTTGGGTGTTGATTTGATGATGGCACTGCTTGTAGAAGGTGGGAATGGAAAAAGTAAACAGCAGATTGTTGAGTTATTTGATATTCATGGCGCGCAGTATGCATACAGTGGCCGTGGGATGTCGTTGCTCGTTGGCACCAATAGTTTTGCTGTGATGCTCAAGCATGCATTGACGGTGCTTGTTGAGCCAGCATTTAGTGTTGAAGCGTTTGAAAAAATTCGTGCAATTTTTGTGCATTCATATACACAGAAAAAAGATTCAGCTACATCACTTGCAATGCGCACTTTAAAACAAGCAATTTATTATAAGCATCCGTATGGATGGTCGTTTGATGATGCGATATCGTACTTAAAATCATTGACGCTTGATGATATTGTGCGGCTGCATGAAACTTATGTGCGCCCATCGCATATGGTATGCTCGGTTGCTGGAGACATTGAACCTGCATTTGTTGAGCAATTATTAGTTCAGTTTGCAGCACATTGGCGTTCAAGTCATTATGTTCCTCCAGTATATCCTGAAATACAAGTGCCAGAAAAAAGTCAGGTAGAGCTGGCTATGTTGCGTGATCAAGTGGTGCTTATGATGGGGCGCCGCTCATCGGTTTCATTATATGAGCCGACGCATATTATACTTGATTTATTGAGCCATATGAGCTTTAACTCGCTGGGGTCGCGGTTGTATGGCTTGCGTGAGCGGACAGGGCTTTTTTATACTGCATCAGGGGCATGGGGAGCTGATATTCATCAAGAAGATGGATTTGATTATATTTCGGTTCTTGTTAGTCCTGAAAATGTGGGATATGCACGAGATGCTATTACGGCATTGCTGCATGAAATGCAATCTGATGGGTTTACGCATGATGAGCTTGCAGCAGCGCGGCAGATGTATTGCAAGGAAATGATTGATGCTGCCGCTGATGTACGTTCTCTTGCTTCATTGTTTGCAAACATCGAAGTTTTGGGGATTGGCTTTGACTATTATGATAAAGCTTTGCGTTACGCGTATGAGGTTGGGTTGGATGATATTAATGCGTATGCCCGTGAATATATATCACCTGAGCGCTTTGTTTCAGTAACGGTTGGGCGTCTTGTACCACCAGAAGAACAAGCCGTTTATGGGGTTGCAGCGCAGCAGGCGCCAGCAGATCAGCAGTAGCGCTTTACCTAAAGGCTTATGATTAAGCTGGTCCGCAGCAAACAGCGTGCAGGTGTAGGGAGTAAAAATACACATACCATCGGGACCCATGAGCGGTCTTAAAAATCGCATTGCTCCCCAGAAGCATGCAACGACTAAAGAGTTTTGTTTTGGTCGCATAAGGTTGCACGTAAAAAGTGGTGAATATTTGCTACAGTAAGGGTAATTGCAGATTCATAGGCGACACAGATCCATATTCCAGCAGGAAGAGGATGCTGCTTGAGCAACTGTGCAAGCGCTGCTTTAATACGGCGACGAACTTTATTGCGCTTGACGCTCCCTTTAACTTGTTTAGTCAATGCAATGATAAAACGATTATCCGACTCATCAGGAGCATGAAGTAATTTGATTCCCTGCATACTGCCGACTCGGGTTGCATGGGTAAAAACAGTGCTAAGATGAGTGCTTGAGATTTTAAAAAGTTTACTGAATCGCATTATACCGCATGAATGTTGAGTAGAATAAGGATTTAAACAAAAAGCGGGAATTTCAAATTCCCGCTTTTAAATGTTTTAGTATGATGAGCTTATGTTGATAAGCGCTTGCGGCCTTTTGCGCGGCGACGGTTGATGATCATTCTCCCGTGGCGAGTAGCCATGCGTTTACGAAAGCCGTGCTTATTTTTACGCTTTCGATTACTTGGATTATACGTTTCTGACATAAGTACGCTCCTTTAAAACGTTGAAATTGTAATTGAGTTCAAGCATTTTACCGTTAAAATAGCGCTAAATCAAGGCGCGTTTTTCGTGGCGCCTCTTATTCGCCTGATTCTTGTATATTGAGATGAATGATATTGCTTTGTGTGAGGAGATTGCCGATTGCTGTCGTTGCAATCATGGGAGATGTGTTGCGGGGATAGAGTACAATTTTTTCGTGTTCTTTAATTTCTTTTATGGGCAGGCTGCTTGTGTTCATACCATCTTCGAGAATTTCAATAGCATATTTAGCGCTTTGGATGCTGATGGTACGTTCTGGGCATTGAGAGACGCATAAAAAGACATCAGGGCAGCTGATATCAGGTGAAAATACCGGGGTATTGAATTTTTGGGCTTCATACGCAATACGTGAGGCGTATTTCAATATCTCAATATTGAGGGAAAGTATTATTATATCAACATTTTCT
>JBIKTS010000013.1:0-12136 GCA_044347985.1 Candidatus Babeliales bacterium | reverse complement strand
TATTAGAGCGAATGGATCGCTTTTTGCCTGATGGACCAAAAAATCCACCAAAAAAACCTCCCATACTCTCTCTTTCATCATCAGGAACAAGAAAATGTGCCACTGCTGGCTCAATCGTATACGTACCTGGTTTATCAGCGGTAACAGAATACTGCTGAGTCGTAATCACTTTCACCTGCCCATTCACCATTTTTTGCTCTGAAAAAGGCTTACCGATCGGCTGCATTTGCAATGAACCAAACTCTGGTCCTTGTAGTCCACGCTCATGCACGTGGCCATCATCTTGGATGGTTACCGTAAGCACAGCCGGTTGCCCCGCATACACTTCATGCTCCTGTAAATGCATTTCACAACTCAATGCCTGCCGAGCGGCACCCTTCTTTCCCGCAAACTGATCATATACCGCAGCCGTCACCACACGCACAGCAATTGCATTACTTTCTACTCGATGTCCTTCATCATCTACTACAACTGGGCCAATGGTATATGCGCCCACTTCCAGCGGCTGCAAGGCATACGTATACGTCATGGTATGCTTTGTCTTCCCATTTATCATAGTCATACTGCTACTGGTACCACCCCGCGAAAGCGCGAAATGAGGAATTTTATCAAGACCTTGAACAACCGCTTTTTCAGAAATTCCCTCACAGACAACCTGCAGTGTATATTCATCTCCTTCTGCCATTACGGTAACTACTGCATCTGAACCATCTTCTCTTCCTTGCAATCCTCCTTTTAAACGGAGCTGCACACCCGCATCAAGTACCGCAGCTACACTCACAAAATATGCAAGCAACACACATGTGACGATTTTTTTTTGTAGCTTTACCATTGATTAAATCCTTTATTCTCTCGCTGTTTGGCGGCGCTTTGTCGCAATAGTTGTGCTTTATGCAGCGCCGCTTCATCTTGTTGTAATTTATCCAAAAGAACCAGTCCTCGTTTTTTAGCAAGCTCAGTATTTGCATCATACTGTTGCGCCGGCATACCGCTCAGTTGCTGCTCAGATTGCTTATCGTCTTCTCCCGTCAATTCTTGCTCGCTTATACCAGCAGATTCTTGTACAGCACTCTCATTTGGCTGCTCACTCTTATCTCCATCACTACGCGCCTCAGCATCATTTTTTGTTTCATGCGCAGACTGCTTTGATGTATTTTTGTCTTCTTCAGCGCCAGGCTGAGGCTCCTCTTGAGCAGGAGTATCATTCTCTTGCCTATCACGTTCAGCATCCTGTTGCTCTGCTGAACGATCCGCATCATTGTGTTGCTCTTCAGGATCATCCTGCTGACTCTGCTTCGTATCGCGCTCAGTAGTGCGCTCAGTATTTTCGTGTTGATTTGCCTTACTGGTATCGCGATCATGCTTCTTCTCAGAATTATTATTTTTTGAATCATTCTGTGTATTCTGAGGCTTAGTATCTTTACCTGATTTTTGCTGAGGAGAATCTGAATGATTCTGATCATCCTGCTGCCCAGAATCATTCTCAGTATTCTTTTCAGAATCATTCTCAGTATTCTTTTCAGAATCATTCTGCTCAGTGCCCTCTTGCTTTTTTTGTTCTTCTTTTTTTTCTTCTTCCTGATTTTTACGCTGCTGTAAAAGCGCATGAAGCCGATCAATAATCTTTTTACGCTCACGTGCTTGCACATGCTCCTGATCAAGCTCAAGCACCGCTCCATACTGAGTACTTGCTTTTGTGGCAGTCTCAAGAGCCCCATCCAGCGATGCCCCTTTCAAATCTGGTTGCTTTTGTAGTTGCTCCAAAAGATCTGCCGCGGCACTATCTCCTGCAGAGAAATGTACCGGAATTAATCCCGCATCTCCGGCCGGATATAAATCTGCCGCAAGTGCAAAGTGTTTTCCAGCCTGTGCATATTTTTTTTGCTGCTGCAAAGCAATCCCAATATTATATGCATGTATCGGATTTAAAGGATCATCAATCTGCTCTTCGACAAACTGCCGCACAAGCTGTACAGGTGATGCTGCTTCATATCCTGCTGTAAATAATCCTGCATGCAGCGTACCCATGCCAAGAGCACCCAAACTCACACCCAAAAACACAATTTGATTTCTTTTTATACAAAAATTAATCATACAAACGCTCCTATTACAACACCCATTCTAAAAGGAGACACGCCCACATTATGGCAAGAAACAAAGGATACCGCTCTTGGTATTGAGCCAAAGAACGCTCTTCCAATTTTTCACGTTCATATGCCGCAAGTGCCTGCACAATTCGTTCAATATCTCCATCATCTTGCATCACACGTTCATACCGACCACCCAGTGTAGTAGAAAGTTTCTTAAGAAGTTCTTCGTTTAAACAGGTTGTAGCAATCTGCCCATTTTTATCTTTCGCATAGCCAGTAACAACACCACGCGCATCAAACAATGGTACTGGTGCTCCCTGTAAAGTTCCCGCTCCCCAAGAAAAAACCGTAATCTTTTCTTTTTCAATCACCTGAGTTACCTCATCAATTCGAGATGCAAAATCCTCACCATCGGTGATTAAAAGCAGTAATTTATTTTTACGATTCTGACTTCGGTTAAAAAGCTCTGCTGCCTTTAAAACAGCAGATCCAATAGCAGTCGTTCCTGATGATATAGATTCTGTTGTCACTTGATCTAAAAATAATAAAAATGTGCGATAATCAGCAGTCAATGGACACTGAATAAAAGCACTGCCGGAAAACAAAATAAGCCCTACTCGCTCAAACGAAAGCCGAGAAAGTAATTTACGTATTTTTAATTTTACAAATGCAAGTCGACTTGGCTTGATATCTTGGGCTTGCATACTGCCCGATACATCAAGCGCAATTAAGACATCACGGCCCTCTTGCTGCACCATGACTTCTTTACGGCCCCATTGCGGTTGAAGCAATGCAAAAGCAAGCGCACCAAGCCCAATAGTAAGAAGCACTGCACGCACATACAAACGCCATGCCGCAAACCCAGGGAGCATCAGCCGCACATGACGCACGTGAGAAACTATCGCTTGTATACGTAAACTTGCACGCACCCATACCCAAATACCAATACATACTAATACGATGAGCGGCACACACCAAATTCGTTCAGGCGCGCCCCATTGCAAGAGATATTCAAATTCTGAATGCATCATACAAGTCCTCTCCAAAGTAACATGCGTAAAAAGAATTCCAGGAATACAGAGCACACAACAATCCATATAAACCAATGAAACAACTCGTGGTAATTATGAAACAACGTTGTATTGATATCTGTTTTTTCAAGCGCATCAATAGACTCATACGCTTTTTTTAAATCAGCAGGTGTATATACACGATACGACTGTCCTCCCGTGCTTTGTGCAATCTTGGCAAGAAGCGCAGAATCGATAGAACTCGGCACTTGCACAACACGATGAAATTGATCATACGCATAGGCTACATCCGCGCGTCCTACGCCCAGAGTATAGATTTTAATATTAAACTCTTTAGCAAGAGTAATAACTGTTTCAACATCAATTGGATCATTTGCCGAAGGCACTCCGTCAGTAAGCAGTACAATTACTTTGCTTGTTGCAGTTGAGTCTCGCAACCTATTAATTGCGCTCGCAAGGCCAGTAAACAACAACGTATCATTAGGATCAACATCACCAAGAACTAAATCTTGAACTGTTGAACGCAAAATTGTTTTATCAAGCGTTGCAGGAAGTTTAGACAAAGCTTGAGCCGCAAATAATACAATCCCAATCGGATCATTAGTGCGCTTGGCAATAAAATCTAATGCCTCCCGCTTTGCTGCCTCAATCCGCGGAGTTCGATCTTTTAAATCATCAAATAATTCCATGCTCCCTGACACGTCAAGCGCTAGGATAATATCAATTCCTTTAACCTGCAGTGACCGTTCAATATCAAGCCACTGAGGACGCGCAACAAGTAATGCAAGCACCAACAACGATATAAAACGAAGAAGATACAAAAGCGGTCGCACCGGCATCCGCATCGCATGATTATGTTGTACAAGAAATTGCGTTAACGCATACCGATATACCACACGAGTTTTAAACCACGCAGTATATATTGCTCCCACAACAGTAACAGCCAAGAGCCAGGGTAAAACCCATGGATAGGCACATATAAATTGCATCATAAATACCACCTCTTATGTTTACAGCCCGTAGTATTAAACAAGATTGTGCTTTTTGCCAACACTTAAGCGTTAAAAATAAGAAGAGGTTACTTATCACTCTGCTGAATAAACCACTCACGCACTTGTGCGGTAAACTCATCATGTGACTGACCTTTACGGCGCGAAAAAGCCGGACCAATTGTTACAGAAATTGGATGATTACTCATAATTAAAAAATTATTTTTAGGATACACACGATGGGCATTATGAATATAAATAGGCACCACTTGCCGGTCAAGCGACTCTGCAAGTAATGAAAACCCTTTAAAGAAGCGGCGAATGCGTCCATCATCAAATCGTGCACCTTCAGGAAACAGCAGTACATGTGCTGCATGCTCTGTTGCTTGCTTTTGAATAACCCGTAATGCCCGAGCAGCATGCGTCGGTGATTGCGTATTTACGAGTACATGCAAGCGGCGTAAAATAAAACTTAAAATCGGGGTGGTATCATACTCATGCTTTCCCAGCCAAATGCGAGGCGCACCTTTGAGTACCGATTCAATACAAACAATATCAATTGCTGATGCATGATTCATCACATATACAACAGGAGTTGTCGCTGCAACGCCATCAACCACCGCAACCGACACGCCGGCGATTTTTAATATCACTCTACTCCACAGTGAGGTAATATAAAAAATCAGTTTATTGCGATGCCGCATGCCAGCAGGAAATAACAGGAGCGGCAAAAAAAGCAACAAGAAACATATGCTTACAAGAAATCCTACTCCATACGCAATAAGCGTTCGCACTAAAACATTTCGTGATGCTGCCATACAGATTTTCTCCTTACTCGGACCAGCCCCACTCCTGCATATTGCTTACACTATTGAAGCTGAGCACTTACCGATTTGTTGGTATTTTTGAAATACGTTTATGATACGCAAACATGAGTGTGCAGTATAACAACAAAACAAGAACGGTAGCAAAATGTATACCATGATTAATGATGCTATATTGAAACCGGTCATATGCATACTCACCTGCGATGCTAAATGCAGAATTAAAACCAAACTGCAAAAACATAAGTGAGAGGGTGTAAATAGCATGGGCAGAAAAAAGCTTTTGCCCTTTACGTATCGATTCAAAAAGTGGTTTTCCTTGCATAATAAATGCCATCGTATACGTCATACCAGCAAGCACAACGCGAAGCAAAAACACAAGAACCCCAATGAGCAACAAGCTCACTGCGCTCATCCCTGCAATCAGTAACATTGTATGCGCTGTTTGCGGCTGCGCAATAAGTGACTGAATATGCTCAATCAAATATTCACCACCACATTTTGCAAGAACAAATGCTATTGCAGCTGTTGTTGCTAAAAAAGTAATCGCAAGAACATAGCGAACAAGATATACCCACAAAGCATCGTTTGCTTTACTGCTGCGAGAACGAGCCATAAACATTTCTTGGCCCAAGATAGAAAGCGCAAACACAGGAACTAATAAATAGATAAACGCAGTAATATCAATTGGTTGTAGCAACGCGGGCAAAACATCAGCAAGTGCCTGAGTGATCACATCCCACAATCCAGTCAAATCACCAACCAATGCAATCGCCGCTCCAGCAAAAAGCACCTTCAGTGGTCGCTTTAACTGATCATCCAGTGACCACAACTCATCCCAATGATTAACCAGGTTCAATCCTTTACTTCCTTTACGTAGCACATCGCGCAGCACCATACTCACTCTCTGTTCCTTATAATAATAGAATTCACCGATATATCATCCGTATCTAAAAAGATTACACTCCTGCAAGAACTGAGTTTTTTTAGTAAAAAAACAGGCTGCAGAGCTATTTTAAACATACAAATGTTTACGCTGTTGATAAAAAACCATGAACGCAAGCCACCCTATTTCCCAGCACAATACCGTAAAACCATGAATAACTAATCCCGCACTATACATCGTAAGCACTTGATGCCTAACTGCCCAACCAAGAATTTCGTACAATGCAAGTGAAAATGGCACTGTGCCGGAGAGCAAGCACACAATAAATGGCAACTCTGCCCACGTCATTTTTTGCGAATGATTCCAAATTTTACGCCACCTCGCATTTTTCATCGGTGGAAACAAAACCGCGACACCTGCAACAGGCAATGCAAACGCAGCCAAAATTAAAAACGGTAAAAGCGCCGCAAGAATAACTGCAAGTACCACCAACAGCTCTAACGATCCTTCTGCATAGACCCAATACAATCCAAAGCTTACTGCAGCAATAATGCTATATACACCAAGCGACCACCACACCGACATCCATCGAAATTCCCATTTTTGCCGCGCCGATTGAGCTGCTTGCACTAAGAATGGCGCGTAAAAAGGAGAAAACAACATCGCAACACTTGGGGGTCGCAAAGAAAACAATACACAAAAGAAGTTCGATATATACGGCACAGAAAGAAATGAAGCCGCTGCACAGAGGATAAAAGCGATTCCTGAAATTATAAGGCAGGTTGAGGCATGTTGAATCGATTTGGCTACTGCTGCATAAAAAGAAGAATCGAGCACATGGCTCAATGACCGAGCCCACGTAAGAACAATTTTTTTCATATAGATACACTCCCGACTACTAGAGTCAGGAGTGTATCACTCGTCATTACTATAAAATCAACTAAATATCGAGATTTCGAACAAAATGCGCGTGCTTCTGGATATAATCACGACGATCATCAACCGACTCACCCATCAATGAACTAAACCACTGGTCAGCACGCAACGCATCTTCAATACTCACTTGGAAGAACCGGCGATTTTCAGGATTCATGGTCGTTTCCCACAATTGCTCTGGATTCATTTCACCAAGCCCTTTGTAGCGCTGAACAGTCATGAGTGATTTGGCCATACCAATCAAAACATCAGACATTCTGAATACTGACAACCCGTCTTCTTCAGATGATACTGTTTTTTGCTTGCTCGTAACTGACCATTCATTAGTATCTGCATAGTGCAATGCTGCATACAACGTTACCAAAGCCTGAGTCTCTTCTGCTCTAAAAAACCTTACCGGCACATCCCACTGACGCTTATCATGCGTAAACACATAATGAGTCATTGTCGAAACAGAATCACTGCCAACGGTATTGACCGCATATTTTGCTTCCACTTCATACTGACCAAAAATAGTTTTTAATTGTTCAAGCAAAGCCATATCATCAGAAGTGCGCAATCCATCATGCTGATATAATGCTTGCATAAACTCATGCACATGAACTGATGCTACTTCAAAATGATTCCGCACTTTTTCCAGTTCACTGCGGTATGCAACGATATGCTTGAGTAATTCAGAACGCTCACCGTCAGATAATTCTTTGCCAGCAATAGACACCGCAACGTTATTATGAATCCAATCAAACAAAAATGCTTCCATCTCTGTTTCATCATTCAAATACCGGCTCTGCTTGCCAACTTTTACTTTATACAGCGGCGGCTGAGCAATATACAAATAGCCTGCCTCAATGAGCGGAAGCATATGACGGAAAAAGAACGTCAACAGCAAAATACGAATATGTGCACCGTCAATATCCGCGTCGGTCATAATAACAATTTTATGATACCGTGCTTTGCTAATATTAAACTCCTCTTCACCAATGCCAGCACCAACAGCGGTAATCAAATCACGCACTTCATTATTGGCAAGCACTTTATCAAGCCGTGCTTTTTCAATGTTAATAACTTTTCCGCGCAATGGGAGCACCGCTTGAGTAAATCGATCACGCCCTTGTTTTGCTGTACCACCCGCAGAGTCCCCTTCCACAATGAAAAGCTCTGATTTTGCTGGCGACTCTTCAGAACAATCGGCAAGCTTGCCAGGAAGCACCGCACTTTCAAGCACGTTTTTACGACGCGTCAAATCACGCGCACGCTTTGCCGCATTTCGCGCTTGCTGTGCAAGAAGTCCCTTACTAATAATTTTCTTTGCAATCGTTGGATTTTCTTCAAAATAGGTATCAAGAAATGCATACATCCATTTCTCAACAACCCCTTTGATTTCACTGTTGCCAAGCTTGGTTTTTGTTTGCCCTTCAAATTGTGGCTCAGGAATCTTTACGTTCAATACGCAGACCAGACCCTCACGAACGTCATCACTTGATAATGCTCCATCCTTGAGCATATTAACCGACTGCCCATACTTGTTGCACGCTTTTGTCAGCGCTCCTTTAAGACCGGCCTCGTGCGTACCACCTTCAATAGTACGAATGTTGTTTACAAAACTAAATGTGCTCTCTGCATACCCATCATTATATTGGCAGGCAAAATCAAGCATGTACACATCATCTTCTTTTGAAAATTCAATAACTTGATCAAACAGAACAGTTTTCTTTTCGTTCACATATCCAATAAATGAAACAATCCCTTTTTCAAAAAAGAATACTTGTTCTTCACTATTAATCGAATCAATAAAAGTAATATGAAGGCCTTTGTTCAAAAACGCTAATTCACGAAACCGATTTGCCAGCACTGTTGGAGTGAATTCAACCGTTTCAAAAATAGTGGCATCAGGATAAAACCGAACACTGGTTCCTCGTCCTTCACCTTCACCAATCACTGCAACCGGTGCTTCTGGATTACCGGCATGAAATCGCTGGAAATACTTTTTGCCATCGCGAGTAACAGTCACTTCCAAAAGCGATGACAATGCGTTTACTACCGAAACACCCACCCCGTGCAGACCACCAGAATATTTATACGAATCTTTATCAAACTTACCACCAGCGTGCAACTTAGTCATAACGACGGTCAACGCAGAAACTTTTTCTGTCGGATGCATATCAACCGGAATACCCCGTCCATTATCAGTAATCGAACATGATCCGTCAGTATGGAGCTGAATAGTAATATGAGTACAATGACCCGCAAGCGCTTCATCTACTGAGTTATCAATAACTTCGTACACTAAATGATGCAGCCCATTGATATTTGTTGAGCCAATATACATTGCCGGACGCTTACGCACCGCTTCAAGACCCTCAAGAACCTTAATCGACTGCGCGCCGTACTGCTGAGCTACAATTTCTTTATTCGACTTCGTTTTGTCCGCCATAGCATTGACTCCACCGTTTATTTAAAAAAAGTATTGAATTATTTACTGCACGCTGTGCATTACTTTTAGAAAGGAAAAAACAGGCTGCAGTATACCAAGCAATCGGTAAATGTGCTATTGTTTAACCTCTTCATTTCAACAAGCGCTACCGTAAACAAAAACATGCAAAACACTCAACAAAATAGTTTTACCTCTCGTGACCATTTTTTTATGAAACATGCACTGCGCTTGGCACGTAAAAGCCTGCGCGCAGGAGAAGTGCCAGTCGGCGCGATAGTTGTTTCACCAGATGGAATTATTATTGGACGAGGTTTTAACAAAATTGAAACAGACGGAACGCAACTCGCGCACGCTGAAATTACTGCTCTCAAAAAAGCAGCTAAAAAACGTGGCGGCTGGCGCCTTGATGAATGCACACTCTACGTAACACTCGAGCCGTGCATGATGTGCCTGGGTGCTGCGCTTTTGAGCCGCATTGGAACTATTATATATGGTGCTCCATCGCATCTTTTTGGAATCCAATCACTTCAAACATCTCTACCTCCTGTATACCAAGCACACACCAGAATCCGCCAAGGATTGCATCAGCAAGAGTGCGGTGATATGTTAAAACACTTTTTTCACACAATCCGCTCTACTCAGGAGGCCGCACGTGAGCGCACAACTATCATTCATACAACAGATGAAAGAGAATCTTCTCAAACGCAAAGCAGTTCTACAGACACTACTCAGTAATGCAAATGAACATACCAATGAACTGCAAGTCAAAGATTCTGGCGACGAGGCAACGGCCGCATCGATAGATTCACTCAGAAATTCACTGACGCAATCTGACGTAGAAGAATTTAATCAAATTGAAGCAGCACTAGCGCGCATCGAGCGCAATGAGTTTGGTCTCTGTATTGACTGCGGTGATCATATTGCAGAAAAACGATTGACGTATTCGCCGTTCGCAGCACGTTGCATTATCTGTCAAGAAGAAATTGAACAGTCTTCAAAATAACATACCGCTCACTTGCAGACTCACACAGAATCTTTTAAGCTGCTCGCTCTTTTTTTAGATTCATGCTGGTGTAGCTCAGTGGTAGAGCACCTGATTCGTAATCAGTAGGTCGTCGGTTCAATTCCGATCACCAGCTCCAGCCTTCGCTCTCTGCAAGACATAATTCTTTGGACGATATTCTAAAGCTCCGGCTGGCAGGCCAGCAATAATCATAAATCTGAATGGGGTGACGCACCAGAACTACCCTGTTTGCTCAAACATACGGTTTTGGCGTTGCCAAAATCCGAACTCGCTCTGCAGGGTTATCTGGCTGCTTACACGATTTACAAATTTGAAAGTATAAAACGTCAAATGAGGGGCCTCGTGAGCCGATGTCTGGCCGATTTTTTGAAATATTTCAAAAAATCGGATAACCGAGGACTCGGCGAGGGAGTGTCCCTCGAGGCGATAACTCAGAAGATTTCATTAGCTAAAGCCAACGCCCACATTAATTAGACTACTGGTGCGTATGCTTTAATCTCAAAAACAGAGTATTAGCGCTATTAGCTTGTACCACGCGCGCATAAAACGCATACAGCATGGTTACAAAAAACAAATACAACACCAGCGAGGTGGTATACTTTGCTGCATACGGCGCAAAATGATACTCATCAAGCGAGGTCATTTCCCACAGAAAGCGGTGAATATGAAACAACACTCCGTGAGCTGCGCCAATACACACTAAAAATGGTGCATACGCAGCACTCAAAACAAATCCATTATACAGCGAATACACAAACCCACGAACCGAGTGCCGCGCATCAAGCAGAAAAAAACTACTCAGCCAGAATACAGGAAAGATATAAATATGAGGAAGACCAAAAAAAAGCAGCACAAAGAAAACAAGTCGCTTACTTTGGCGAACAAAGTATGAAAACCGCTTTGCTTCAAGCGACGAACGTACTGACAACAGTAGAATAAAAACAGAGACCGCAAGGGTCAGTAAATACAAACGAGGCTCGAATCCAATGCCATAATACAGCGGCGTTGCATATTCCCACAAATAACAAAATATTCCACTACCATCGATATACAAATCAATATACCCGGCCCACACAAGCAGCCACCACGAAAAGTAGTACAAAACGAGCGCAGAACTCCGCACCACGGTATTTAACGTAACCAGTGCAAGCAATCCCAATTCTTTGGGCTCAAAAAGATCAAACGATGTATACCACATATGTAAAAGAGACTGCACTATGTTTTCTCGTGAATGTTGCATACGTATGCTCCTTAGCTATGATAGGTATCCATATCGGGTAGTACACCATAAAAGAACGTAACTGCGCAAGTAGCTATCAGACTCTAAGACTGTTCAATCTCTTTAGCACCCCTAAAATTGACAAGAAACCCCACATACGTTACAAAAGTAGCTTATCTCATTCTCACGAAAGTAGTCCATGTTTGCATTTCTCATATCTTTTGCTCTCTATTTCAGCATTCTTATTGGCGTAGGCCTTTATGGATACAAAAAAAACGCTCAATCATCAGCAACAGGATCCCCTCAGCGAACAATAAATTATTGGATCACTGCACTCTCTGCGCATGCAGCAGACATGAGCATTTGGCTTTTTTTTGGGCTCCCTGGCGCAATTTACTTTCATGGAGTTACTGAATGCTGGACTGTACTCGGGCTTATTGGGGGGATGTGGGCAACATGGCACTTTGTGGCACCAAAACTGAGAGTTGCGAGCGAAAAAACCAAAAGCACCACGCTTACTCACTTTCTCTGCACGACCGCGGATGACACAAAAGGGTACCTGACTATTGTAAGTTCATGCCTCTTACTATTCTTTTTTCTGTTTTACATTGCAGTAGGATTTAGTGGCATTGGCACCATACTCGCCTTCACTTTTAATATTCCCCACTGGCTTGGCATCATGGCAAGCGCATGCTTTGTTACC
>JBIKTS010000069.1:0-5055 GCA_044347985.1 Candidatus Babeliales bacterium | reverse complement strand
ACTGATCGTTTAAAGAGCGCTTCATGTTCAAGGATAGGGGTCTGAATGTGCGAGAACTGCGCGCGGATGAAGTGATTATATAATGCAGTATAGAGTGCATCGTAGAGGTTCATATTGAGTAAATCTTGAGTTCCTTTAACTTTGTGTATCATACAAAAACCTTACTTTGGGCCTGAGGAGTGGATGATTTGCTTGAACTGTAATCCTGCGCTATACTTGAAACACGTTTGGCAGCAAAACAAGCGAATATAGTGATTTAGACTATATCATAGGGCAGCAATTATTGATAGCAACACGTGCCTGCAAGCAGTTGCCCTTTATTACGATAGGAATACATATATGATTTTTTTGACTACTTTGATGTCGCACATTATGAGTTTTGAACTCGGGTTGAATGTTGCGACTTTGTTTATATTTTTGGCAACAATTTTATTGATTGGTGCTGTATATACTCTGTATCGGTTTAATAGTCAGCCGCGTCGTTTCTTCCACTCCACTGGTTCAGCGAAGAACAAAACATTTACTCCAGCGCGCAAAGAATTGCGTATTGGTGTGGTGACTTCGCTGATCAATGAAGGTATTACTCCAGAAATTGAAGAGGCGTTTCAGGGCTACTTGCGTGAGTCGCTTGAAGTTCTTGGCTCGCGTCTTGGGTCAGCAGTTGTTATTAAAGAACTGCAGCCACACAGTGTAGAGCGCGCTCTTGCTGACGGGTTGGTTGACCTTGTTGTCGTTGATGGAAATAGTGCGCTGACATTTTCTTCTAAGATTGAGTTGTTGCCGTATCACATCTCATCTTTGAATGCTCTAGCATTAATATTTTGGGATAAAATTCCAAATCATATGATGACGCTTGCTGATTATGCACATTATTCAAACAACAGCACTGCGGTGCTCAAGAATTCGCTTGAGGAAAGTTACTTGGCCATTTTTGAAAAAATTAAAATGCGTCGTGTAGACACACTCACTCGTTTAGTTGTTGATTTAAAGCTTGGACTTGTGCGTGCAGGACTTGTGCGCATGGAACAAGCAAAAGCAATGAAGCTTGAGTATCCTGCTATTAAGTTTATGCCAGTTTCTTTGACCAATCAGTGTTTTGTGCAAGATGAGCGTCTTGCGTTGTCACGTGCAAACAAAGAATTCATCAAAGAAGTTGAATTAAAAATTTCTGCACTTCGTCGCGAAGGTGTATTGAAAAAAATTCACTCTCGTTGGTTTCTTGGTTTGCGTCCACAATTTCATCCAAAAGCAACTATGGCGTTACCTGAACCAGCTGCAGCTCTTGAAGAGCAAAAGAGTGATTCACCAACGGCGTAACTTTACGCTTTTTTTGATTGAGCCTTCATATTTTTATGTATACCGTATCCTGCGAGGGGAAGACCAGTTATCGCTCCTAGTCCACCCAGGATGCGCAGTAAATGCAATCGACTCTTTCTTGCCTGTAATCGTTGCATGCGGTAGTTGATTTCGGCCAGTTCGCTGGTGAGTGTTTCGCGTTCTGCGGTATCAAGTTTTTGGCTGAGTTGCGCTCGAATAATATTTCGTCGCTGCATGAGTGGGTATCTGCTGTGTCCAATTTTACTATGTGCATGCTGGCTAAAAGCCCAGAGGAGTGCAGCACTTGCACCGAGAGCTCCTACTACTGCTGTTTCTTTCCATCCGAGGTTAAATTGTTGCGGTGCTGCTGCTGGCGCTGCAGATGTTGTTGTAGGAGCTGTAGCACTGCGCATATGTGGCGCAGATAAGAGTGCGGTTGCAAAAAATAGTAGTAAAGAATAGTTTGTTGTTTTCATATGTATTACCCCCTGTATGGTGCCTGTGCGCATATATTGTACGCGTTTAATTGTCCGTACTGAGTATGAGTATATACGATTTTGCCTATACAAATTAAGGGCTTTTATTAGTTTCTTCTTTTAAACCGCTTTTCAACGTCGTATTTTGAGACAGGCCACATTGTAGGCCGGCCATGCACGCACATAAATTTGTGAGGGGTTGCAAGGAGCTGAGTAACGAGGTTTTGCATTTCTTCAGAAGTAAGCGTATCACCCGCTTTGATCGCCATTTTACAGGCAAGATGGCTATGCACATGCTCGTTTAATTGTTTTCTCAGTGCAGTGGCGTCAAGCGCTGCGTTGGTCAGAATAAAATCTGCCGCATCAAGGAGTATTGAGCTCAGAGATTCTTTTTGTAGTTGTGGCGGACAGCTGCTGAGTGTGAGATGGTTTGGCCCTGTTTGTTCAAATGCAATTCCTTGATCATGAAACAGTGATTGCGCGCTGAGGAGAGCAGCAACCGCCTGAGATGATGGCAGCACGACTGTTTCGGGGAATAACAACTGCGTTCCTTCTTTGCCGGTAAAAGTAGTGGTGTATTGGTGGTATAAAATTCGTTCATGTGCGGCGTGCTGATCGATGAGAATCAGTTCGTCATGGAGTTCAATCAGGATATAGGTGGTAAAGAGTTGCCCAATGATTTTAAACGGAGCTACTGCAAGAGTTTGTGGTCGTTCTTGTGTGGGCTCAGGAAGCGGCTTTGGAGATGGTTGCGGTAGGTGTGTAAGCGGGCGCTGCACGTACTCGATTGATCTTGCTTGCTCCATTCTTTCACCAGAATTCGTCTGGTATGGTGCGTGAGTGATTGAGAAGTGTTTGAGTGGTGGAGGGGTGATCGGTGTTGGTGATGTGGGCACTGCAAGGCGTGTTGAAACTGCCGATTCAAGCGCCGCGGTGATTGCATTTTGAATACTACTCAAAAGCACTCCGTTATGTGTAAAGCGGACCTCTTCTTTGCGGGGGTGAATATTAATATCTACCAAGGCTGAGTCTATGGTAATAGAGAGGAATGCGGCGGGATATTTTCCTACCGGGAGGGAATGGAGATATCCTTTGGTAATAGCGCGAGTGATGTCACTATTTTTAACGAGACGATTATTGACCCAAAACATAATGAGATCTTTACCGTATCGTGCGTACGGAGGAAGGGAGGTTAGTCCAGAAATAGTAATGCCTCGTTCGTGCGCTGCGACCGGAGTGAGATTGGTGGACAGACTGTGTCCCCATACTTGGGTGATACGCTCTTTGAGTGATGAGACGGTGCTGGCAGTAAGGACTGTGCTGCCATCTTTGATCAGTGTAATATGAATGTGCGGATGGGTGAGTGTGATGCCGTATACGAGAGATTGAATCTGGTTCCACTCCGTATCATCTTGTTTTAAAAATGTTTTGCGGACCGGAATGGTGCCAAACAGATTATGGATGCTGATGCTGGTTCCTGCCGGGCATGCGACGCGTTCTGTTTTTTGATGGATGCCGTGTGCATAAGTGATGCGAGTTCCCAAGCCGGGTTCATCATGCAATTTAGTAGTGAGGATTACTTCTGCCACTGAGGCGATGCTGGCAAGTGCTTCTCCACGGAATCCAAAAGTGCTCAGATGCATGAGCTGGTCAATGCTGTGTAATTTACTGGTAGCATGGCGTGCAAAAGAGAGAGTGGCATCTTCTGGGGTCATGCCACATCCGTTGTCAGTTATGGTAATACTTTTCTTGCCTGCTTTTTCAATTGCAATCGTGAGCATAGTGCAGCCAGCATCCAGAGAATTTTCTACTAATTCTTTGACAATATTTGCAGGACGTTCGATGACTTCTCCCGCTGCAATTTGCTGTGCATGGAGAGGATCAAGTAATTTGATTTTGTTGTGTTGCATGTTGTTTTTTATTGTTGAAATACGTGTGTTGCCGGTAAGTATACGATGCTTGTGTATAAGTGTCACGGCGTGAGTCAATTTTGATGTCGTTTTGAGGTGCAATTTATGTGCGCACAGTGAATGCGGCATTCTTTCATTTCGTCGATCAAGAGATCATAACCTGCATTATGATTGGTGCTTTTTTTCAGGCATTGTAGCAGTGAAGTTCATTTCAAATTTGCTTTCCTATTAAAATAGGGCTACATTTTTGCTGTATATGACCCCCAAGTCACATATAGCATGTGCATAATTTCATGCAAAACTATGCATCTGTTCTTTCGTAATACGACCGCCACAACCTATAGCCAATATCAAGCAAACCAGCTTGGTAGATCGAAAGGGTAGACTATGCCGTTAGATACTAAATGCGTTATCGACTTAAATAAACTTGAAGAATTAGGAAACGCTCTTCTACAACTTCCGATTATGGATACAGAGAGAGATGAAGAAGATACACGTACACAAGCAAACCAACGATTAAAATTTAGTTTCTCACTCGGCCGTATGCAATTTAAAATGGAATTGCGACCTATTCTCAATAAAAATAAAATTCATTTTATTATCGCACATACCGCCCCGCATGCTCGCTGGGCTGACGATATTGAAACACAACTGCGTAACTTTGTGCTTGATGTGTTTCCTTCAGTAAAAGTAACAATCGCTCATTTGCTTATTAAAGAATCGGCAGAAGAGATTAAACAAGACATTCAAAAATATCATGATTCGTATACACCTGCGCAAGCTGATGAAACGTATATTATTTCAATTGGCTGGCATGAAAGTCAGGCTATGAGCGCATTGTGTTCAGATACCATACTTCCGTATACGCAACTCTTTTGTTTGCCGAGTGGTCCTACTGAAAAAGTGCTCCAAACAATGGTAAGTCATCGGTCGCATCTTGCAGGTGGTGTATATAGTACGCCGCTTACTCCCACAAGGTATGTTAATTCAATTCTTGGTTTTAATAATAAAACTAAAAAAATCTGCATTGCGTACGATCCGGCACCATCAAGTGAAGAGCTTAAAGATCATATTTTACAGCAAGTCGCAGGCATCGAAGCTGCGTGTGCGCTCAAAAAAATTCAAGTAATTCACCACCATTGGAATCCATTAGATGGTAAAATGCAGAAGCTGCGCAATCGTCTGTATAGCGGCGCTGACAGTGTTATTATTTTGAATGAACCGGCTGCATTGGTGCATCGCAAAAAATTGATTCTCTTGTGTAATGTGTTGGGTAAATTAGTTTGCGCATCAGAACTTGATTCGGTCATTGAAGGCGCAGCCCTTGGTGGCGGAGTAAATGGCGGTGCATT
>JBIKTS010000044.1:0-7326 GCA_044347985.1 Candidatus Babeliales bacterium | reverse complement strand
CGCTTGCAAGCTTGATTTGTGAAAATATTTTAGACAACAATCGCTTAATTAAAAGCAGAGCTCCTCGGGTTAAACCGTGGATGTTGCTGCAAATTCCCGAACAGTCAGGAATGCGTTTTAATGAAAACGCTTTTAAAAGCCAAGGCGTTAAGCTTACCCCTGAACAAGAAGCATTACTGAAAATGAAGTCTGCGTTTGATCTTAGTTGCAATGAGTTGTAATCGTTTGAAATTAAGGATGTGTTATGAAGAAATGCAATGTCTTTATTATGGGTCTTACGTTACGAGATGATCATACAGAAGTCGCGGCACAATTGCGGACTTTGCTTAATGCTATTGATACACCAGAAGAAGCATATAAACCGTATATATTCTTTTGTGAGCATACTAAAGAAGCGGTAAAAGATGCGCTGCAAAATAATGCAACATCAGGATGCGATATTATTGTGAGCATCGGCTATAAAATGACAACTTTGCTTATAGAGCTTCAGCCTGAAATTGGGCTCATTCCTACTTTATTTGTAGGAATTCCAAAATCTGTTGAATTGGGCCTTGTTCAATCGCTACAAAAACCAGGGGGAGTCTTGTCTGGGGTGTGCATGGAAGAACCATCAGTTCAGCAGCTGGCTGACAATTTAAAAGTTCTGTATCCTTATGTAACGAAAATATCTATTCCATATAGCCTGGCAGACAATTCAGAGGTAATTAAAACACGAGTTTTGCAATTGGTCCCAGCGCTAGAAAGAATTGGCTTTGAAGTAATTACGTATGAAGCACATAATCCACAGCATGGACTGGATTGGGTGACTAACAGTTTAGAGACTATACAAGCAATTTTATTAGTAGAAGGGTGCTTGCTGAGTAGTTATGCAGAGCCGTACATTGCATATTTATGCACAAATACTGAGCGTATTTTAATTAGCAGTAATGGATATGCTGGTATTGAAAATGGAGCTCCGTTTTCTTACGGCGTTAAAGAAAGTCCATTGCTACCAGAAGTTGTTGCTATGATTCGGCGTTTTTGGCGAGACAGAAAAGCAGTTGGTTTGCAGCCTGTATCTGTACTGCCAGAATCTCGATTTTTAATTGTGAACAAATTTATGCTTCCTTGGCTTCCCAGCAGTTTATTGCAAAAAATATACTCTCATCCTGGTTTGCGTATAATATTTAAATGGATTAACTGTCCCATTACAATAGGAAAGGATGATACATGACCTCATTATATAAAATCTTATTGTTGCTTTGTGTTACAATAATTCTTCCGTACTCAGCCAGTGCTGAACTTAGTAAGATCGGTCGAGGGGGGGGGCTAACAATAGGCATGATTCAAATCGAAATGATTGATGATTTAGAAATTTCTTAAAATGATAATTTATAGAGGCTATTGAATCGTCAATCCTTCCGAGACATTCCCTTGGTAAGCAAGATAGCTCTGGTGAGGTAACATTCCGTCTTCGCGAGCGAAGCGACGCGATCCAGACTACTAAACTTTTTCGATATAACAACTTGGATAGTCACGACACTCCGTGTCTCGTGAAGACAAGGCTCACACTTGCAAATTTTTACGCAGCTACTTGTTGCCGCGTCTGTTTTTTGCAGAGCTTTAGATATTTCTTGTAGAGTTGCTGATGTTCTTTTTCTGCCATCACATGCAATGACAGTGTCTGTGGAAGCGGCATCTGGGCATTTGGGCGAGAGAACATTGTTTTGTGCGCAACGTTTTTCCTATCGCTGCCACTGAGTACAAATGAGCAGCTAATTTTTTCAGCTGCAACAGTGATGATAACTTTTTGCAGCGTGATGCGCGCATCACTCAAGATTGTTGTTGGGGCAGAAAACCATTCAGTCAGTTTTGATTTTACTGAATCCCACAGTGAATCGGATGAACTTCCAAAATTTTGTTTCAAGTCGTTGGTGAGTGTGAGTGAGTCGATGAGAAAAACTTTGGTGCTTTTTTGATTATTAAAGTCGAGAAAACTGTGGGTGATAAAATCTTTGAGCCCCAGCGAGTGTAAAATAATGACGGCGCAGTGGTGCAGCGCATTGCCCGGAATCAGTGAAATAAGCGCCGGGGCTTTAAAAATAGTATAAGCGTTTTTTGCGCGTTCAATTTTTTGGTAGGGATGAATATCCAGTGGCTCAGTGATGGTAGATGGCATGATAAGAATTGCTCGTTTGCCTCGAATAATGTGTCCATGCTGTTGCGCTTGTGGAGTAGATGGATGCTCGCGCCCAATAAGATACATACCGGCTCGAATCATGTGTTGTATGATGTTTTGTCTGCAGCCAGAAAGAGGCACACAGGTAACATCAATCGGTGTTGGGTGTTCATGTCCAGGCAGCAGGAGTTGCGGTGTATTGCTGACGGCGTGAATGTCGCCCGGCAGTGAGAGTGTATTAGTAAGCGGCTGAAGAATCTCGTGCCATGATGCGCCTGGCTTTTCTAATCTGTTAAAGAATTCGGGCAGATGAATATCGACATCAATAGAGAGTTCGGTGCTGGTATGATGTTTTTGTTTGCGTGGCATGATCATAGTAGTGGGCGCATCACCAAGACCACCACTGATAAGTGGAAATTGTAAATCAGTATGCGGGGCAAGTAATTTTTTTTGCGAGCGGAGCGCCGTGTAAATTTCTGCAAAATTTTGTCCGCCTCCGTAGCAACTTTGATAATACAATGTGTTTACGGAAAGATGTGTGTTGCAAAGCGTCAGCCATGTGGCAAAATCTTTTAAGAGTAGCCCGCATATGTGAGCATTGCTCAGTGTGCCTGCGGATTGCTGTCGTCCTTCAAGATGCTGCCACGTATTGCTTGTAGTATTATAGGTCCCATGGCCACTCATATAGATATTCCAGTGAATAGTGAGGAGCGGATGAATGGTAGTTTTTTTTATAAAGAGCGCAGCAAGATTCTCAATGGAAAAGGTTGATCGTTTGTGTAGATGGCGTGCGTGATTGAGCGCATGAGCAAGTTCATCTGTGTGTGTAGGAAGCGGTTGCGCATTGCATTGACTGAGTAGCAGGCCAGTTGCAAATTCATCAGGTTGATAGGTGCGGGGCAGTGGACGCGGAAGCAGGTCACGGCGCTCGTCAAGATATGTGCGTGGAATTAAAATTACCACGCTTGCGTTTGTGTGGGTAAAGCAGAGCCAGGGTGTAAAGTTTGTGTTCCATATATAAAAATTATGGAGAAGCGTTGGGTCGGTTTTTAGCAGCGTATGAATGTGCGCATAGGTTTTGGATGAAGGATCTTTTTGATGCGCGGTCCATGCGACATGAAACAGCGAAGCCAGTGAGCCAGTATTGCGGATCTGTGTTTCGTACCATTGTTTTCTATACAGAAGGTTGTGCCAAATAGCGGGACTCAGTATCAGAATGCCAGGTTGCTGATGGAGGGCGGTGGCTGCTCGAATAGTAATAGGCCCAATTTGTTTTTGTGCAGGGCTTTCTCCGGTTAGTGTGGCATCTTCGTGCAGCAAGAGTATTAAACGGCCGCGCGGCAGTGCAGTTGGAATTTCTACGGGCTGGCCCAGGAGCGTATGAGCGCAACAGAGTACGAGACTGAGAAGAATCATAATTTTTCTTCCTTGTGATGGTTTGCAGAGCACGCTGAATTGCAGCGCGGTATGTGGGGTAAAACAATAGGTCTCGTAGTTTTGCAGGAGTGTTTAGTGTAATGCAAGTCACTTGGTTTTTTGATCCAAAAGTATGGATTCTAGAAAAAAAAGTATATATCTGTCACACTAAACAGATGTGGGGAATCAATTATATGAAAGAAAAATATATGAAAAATCTATGGATAGCTGTTGTTATGGGTGTGGTATGTGTGCAGGGAGTGGCGCTTTCAACACCATCGCCTAAAAAAGGAATTTTGAGACGTTTGCGTAGTCCACAGAGTCCTGAAAAAATGCAACAGAAAGAGTATGAGGCTATTTTTAGTGATACTCATTTGAGTTATTCTGACTTACGTGACTTGGCTTTGAGTGAGACTACAGATTTTCGTAAAAGAGCATTATACGCAGGGATGGCTTTATATAGAAAGAGAGATACTCAGCAAGATACTCGGCTTGAAGCTATTCCTGGCGCGAAACAGGTACTTGAGATTGCTCAAGACACGCGGGGGGTTTCTGCTTTGTTTAATAAAAAAACAAATAATCGCATGCAGGAGTTTAATGCGTTATTGGATGATATTTTTAAACCTCAATCTACCGCAGCTCCGGTCGGAGCTGGTGGGCCTGGTGGTGGCACTACCGAAGCTACCAGCGGTCTTCCCCCTCACTCTCCAAGTCATCCCTCAAATGGTTCTACGGTAGTAACGCATACACGTCGTGTACCTGTTACTCCAGCGCCTGTTGAAGGATCTGGTGGTGGCAGTGCTGACGATGGTGTGGGAGTTGGGTTAGGTGGCACTGCTGCTGCGGGTGGTACTGAAGGACTTGTGGTGGATCCGGCTGTGAAAGCGGCAGAATTAGGTTTGCCAACAACGATTACAGGGCTAAGAGGATTAGAGACTGCGACTGGTGGAGGATCTAAGGTTTTTACTATCAGCCATCCGAAGTATGGTGAGATGCAAATAAAAACAGCGCTTCCTGGAATTGTAGTAGTTATACCGAGCGGTTTATCGAACGGATTTAAGTGTCTTCGTACCGTCGATTCGTTTGTTTGGACTTCTGAGGCTTTGGCATATTTTGAACAGCAAAAAGCTGCGATGCCTCAAGCTGGCACTCCTAAAGCTCCGGCTGGAGCTGGTGGACCTGGTGATGGCAATCGTTCTCGAGCGTCTTCGCGAGCAGATGCTCCTCGAGTTGAGGCTGAAGCTCTTGGCGCTCCGTCTCAAGATCCTGTACCCGCAACGCCACCTCTAACTGAAGGCGGCGGTAGTGGTGGAGTTGATACGGTCAGCGCTCTCGAAGATGGGTCGACAGCTACTGGTGGTGGCAATCCTTCTCGAGCGGCTTCGCAAGAGGTTCCTGGGGCTCAGCCTCAAGGGTCTCTAACTGAAGGTCAATCAGGTGAAGGTTCTTCAGCTGGAGGTAAGCTTGAGAAGCCTGAAGCTTCTATTGCTGGAAATCACGCATCTTCTCAGTCACAGCCTTCTGGTAAGCCTACCTCAATTACTTCTCCTGCCAAGCCAAAGGATTATAAATCCGCATTAGGATTTGCAGTTCCTCCTGCATTGCTCGGAGCACTCTGGGTGTGGCTGCTTGCGTCAAAGCAGGGGCGGGCAATTTTGCGTCCAATGGGCAAACTCTTTACTAAAAAAGGCCGCGCGTCTATGACGGCGCAGGAACGCAACGAAGCGCTTGAAGATCTTATTGTGCTTTTGGGAGTGAATGTGGTCGGGAGTGCAAGTGGCGCGTATGCTGCAAAAAAAGCATATGATACGTACCGTCATAATAAAAGTTTGAAACCAGCTGCATAGCCGTAACGTAAGTATGGCCTAGGCCGGCGTTATTTTGCGGGTAAAAATATAGTTTCTGGAAAATTCATATATGCAGGTGCCACACTGAGTACAACTCAGGCATCTTTATATGAAAGATTTTGGTATGAAATATATACTTGTTGTGGGAGCTCTTGTGGGAGTTGCTATTCATGTGGGTTGTGCCGCTGCGACGGCGTTTAGTCCATTTACTCCACCGCAGAGAGCCAGAGCATCCTCTGATGCAGCTTCAGGTGAGTCGAGTACCTTGATAATGTCACCCAGCAAGGACCAGCAGTCGCCTGTACGGTTTACGGGCAGCTTGGATGAATTGTCGAGAAATATTTTTACTACTGATTCATATTCGCCAAGGCAGCTGCTGGAGGCGGGGGAGGCAACTACTGATGCGCGAGCGAAAGCAGCATTACTCGGTACCGCTTTGTATAGAAGTACGGTGAGGCGCGGTGATTGGGTATCTAAAGGTGTAGCATTGCTCAGCCCTGAAGAGGTGAACCAAATACAGTCGATTCCAGGAGTTATTGCTGTGCGAGATATGCTAGAACAAACCCAAAAGATATCACGTTCTCAAAAAGGTACGAAACGTGTTGCAGCATTTCAAAGATTGTCTCAGGATATATTTACGCAGCAAGTTGCTGCTCAGGTGAAAACACAGCTTGCTACTGTTGCCGACGAGCTATCATCACCACCAGTGCGTCCTCGTGGTGGGTCAGGAGCTCTGCTGGATGATGCAGCAAGTGCGGGCAGTAGCTCTGGGAGGTCTACACCTGCTGGCAGTGGTGCGCCTGGAGATTCTCGTCGCTCGTCTATTTCATCTACGAATGGAGTTGTAGGTTCTCGCAGACCGTCTCTAACTGATGAAGATGAGGTGCAGCATGCGGATGATGCAGATGCTCGTCTCGGTGCTGCTCAGGGGAATCCAGGCCCTCAATTAAAATTAGGAGTTACTACGACTCCTGAGATATCACAGGCATCGGTCTCTGTGCCTGATAGCGCAGCAGGAGTGAGTGAGACGCCACGCAGCTACGGGCAAGCCGGTGCGCTTGCCATTCCACCAGCACTGCTTGCAGCAATGTGGGGATGGTTGCTTGCGTCCAGGCAAGGCCGGGGTGTTTTGCGTCCGATTAAGAAGTTATTTACTCGTCAGGGACGTGCATCGCTCACGCCACAAGCACGTCATGAAGCAATTGAAGATCTTATCGCTTTATTGGGGCTCAATATTGCTGGTGGGTTAAGTGCTGGGTATGGCGTGTATAAAGCTCATCAGACATATCAGCATAATAAGCGGCTGAGATCTAAGCCGGGAGTAGCTCTTTCTGTGGGGTAAGTTTGGACTGAAAAAAATATCGCCTTGAGGAACGCTCCTTCGCCGAGTCCTCGGTTATCCCATTTTAGCTCAAATGTTCGCAAAAATGGGCCAGACTTCGGCTCACGAGGTTCCTCTTTCGGCTATTTTATACTTTTAAATTTGTAAACCGCGTAAGCAGCCAGAGCACCCTGCAGAGCGAGTTCGGATTTTGGCTTTGCCAAAACCGTATGTTTGAGCAAACAGGGTAGTTCTGGTGCGATACCCCATACATATCTCTGATGGTATTAAGTTTAATACGAAAGATGAGCAGCTTTAAAACGCACTATTAACCCCAATATGGAATTCATGCGGCGTCTCACCAAGCTTTTTATTTCGATCCAGTTTGTAGCCAAACGAAATCTCAATTGGTTGCGGCTGCGTGATACTCAATGCAATACCAATAGTGTGGCGCATATTAAATGAATCAGACTTGATATGTGTTACGTTATCTTTAATAACGTCGGTTTTTGGGGTATCCCATGCGCAGCCGGTATCATAAAATAAATGTATTTTCATTGCATTATTGCCCATAAGCGGGAAGA
>JBIKTS010000087.1:0-3778 GCA_044347985.1 Candidatus Babeliales bacterium | reverse complement strand
TTCTTGCAGTAGAGAGTTTGCTTGTGGACTTTGTAGTAAGAGATTTTTGTGTTTGTATGAGTTTGTTTAGTGTATTATCACAATATCTAATCTGTGTTAAAAAGCCTACTGTTTTTTTGATTGCTTGGTGAGTAATTGTGTAATTCATGAGTACGCAGCTCCTTATGCTTTGACAGCTCCTTTTTGTGCTGTCAAAGCAGTATCAATTTGTTTTTGTACACTTGCTATCTCTTCGCCACGCTTTTCAATCAACTCTCCAGCGGTGATGCTATATTTTTCTAAGGAGTCGACATTTCTTCGTCCACGCGTGATGCTTGCTCTAGTAGTAAATGGTGGCGGGGTTGTGGCAAGTGTTGTTTGAGCTTTGTTCATTTTTTTAACGTAGTCATCAGCGCTTGCTTTGAGTCGCGCAGCATTTTTTTGTAGTTTTTTATGAGCTGCCGTATTGGATAATTTTGCTGCTGATGAGGTGCTAGCAAGAGCTGCATTTTGTACTTTGAGTGCTTGAGCCGCAACGCCTTGAAGTTTTGTTTTGAGTGATTCATATGCTTGTGTAAGCGCAGCTTGACCATTTGTGTCACTAGTGCTTCGGGTTTGACTCGTGCTGCTTGTAGTTGGAGCAATAGTAGTTTTTTGAGTGACGAGTAGTTCAGCCGCAGCTTTTGCTTCGGCAGCCGCTTTTTCGGCGGCAATGCGGGTAGCTTCTGCTCTTGCGGCCGCTTCTTGGGCAGCTTTTTCTTGAGCTGCTTTTTCGGCGGCAATGCGTGCAGCTTCAGTTTCAGCAGCGATTCTCTCGGCTTCAGCTTTTGCTGCGGTCTCAGTAGCTGCTTTTTCTTGGGCAGTTTTTTCTGCGGCAATACGTGCAGCTTCAGTTTCAGCAGCAAGCCGATCAGCTTCCGCCTGAGTTGCAGCAGCTGTTTCTAGTTTGCTTACCTGCCAATCTTTTATTTCGTATGGTGTTCCCCAAGCAAGAAAGCCTATTTTACTAAAACCAGTATGCGTTGATTTTTGTAATGCCATCCACATAGATTCTTGTTCTCTTCGTGGATTGCGCGATGGGAGATTATCTTGTGTGATGTGTGCCATTTCAATGAATGTTTTTTTATCACTTTCATTTGCAAGATATCCAATAGAAACCGTAAGTGTTGATGCGGTAAATTGGCCGGTGATTACATATGCTTTAAAGGTACCGACATTTTCTGTTGGTATAACCACAGCAAGATCGGATTGATTAGCCATGCGACTTCTCTTTTCTGCTTGTTCAAAGCGAATTACGCTTTTGGTGTTAGCCCATCCGCCAAATACACATTCAATTACTGCTGACAGTTTGATCGCATTCATATCTTCTGGAGTAGTTATCTCTGCTGCCGCAACACATTCTTCGCTGTTAATTATTCGTTGATAGGTGTCACTATAGAAGCCGATATGAAAGTCATGTTGTGGATTAGCCTTAAAAGTAATCTCAAAGTCTTTTTGAAGGGCTGGTGGTATTGTAATAGTTGCATTTTTATTAGATTCATCCCAGGCATATGCTGAAGCAGCAACGGTTTGCGTTGTGTCAGAATTGTTTACTGGTTCTGGTGTTACCGGATTGGTTTGGGGGAGGGGTGCTGTTTCAATTGGCGCAGAAGTGCTTTGAGAGGGTGTTTCGAGTGCGCTTACTTGCCAATCACGGATTTCATATGTTGTGCCATATCCAAGAAAGCCGATTTTATTAAAGCCGGTGCATGTTGGTTTTTGTAAGGCCATAAAGATAGATTCTTTGTCTCTTTGCGGATCATGCGACGGGAGATTATCTTGTGTGATTTTTGCCATTTCAATGAATGTTTTTTCATCATTTTCATCTGTAAGATATCCAATAGAGAGAGCAAGTGTTGATGCAGTAAGTCTGCCCGTAATGACGTATGTTTTAAATACACCGACGTTTGCTGCCGGTATAACCACCGAGCCTGCTGATTCGTGCATTACAACGCTTCTGTTATTTACGTATTCAAAACGGTTGACGCTTTTGGTGTTACCCCATCCACCAAATACGCATTCAACAAGTGCTGACAGCTTGAGTACCTCCTTATTTTCTATCTCTGATGTCGCAACACATTCCTCTTCGTTAATATTCCGTTGATAGGTGTTGCTATAGAATCCTACGTGTAAATCATTCTGGGGGTTTGCTTTAAATGTTATGCGAAAGTTTTTTTGCAGTTCGAGTGGTATTTCAATAGTTGCGTTTGTGGTATTGGAGTCATCCCAGGCATATGTTGATGTCGTAACAGTTTGTATGCGAGTGGTAGTTGGTTCGCTCAGTATAGGGCTGACTTGGGGCGGGGATACAGGCTCTATTTTTACTGGTTCACTTATTATCGGGCTTGTTTCAGGCATGATTGTTTTACTTGCGGATTCAAATGACCAATTTTGTACGGTATAGCCAGGGCCGTATCCAACAAACCCAATCTGGGTAAATCCGGTATTCAGTATTTTTTTGAGAGCATCGAACACGGATTCACCACCTTCTACTGCTGGTGGCAAGTCATCTTGAGTCAGCGACATTAACGTCTTAAATTGTTTTGTGTCTGGGTCTTGAACAGCAAGTGATGCGCTAAAGGTTGTTTCGGTAAGCGTTACAGAAACCTTGTATGTTCGCATAACTCCTGCGTCGCCTTTGTCGCCTGATGGTATTACAAGACTATTTAGAATAGTTTGTTTTGCTGAGCGAGAGCGTCCGTCTGAGAGTTCTATGCTTATAGCACTTTGTGTGTTGTTCCATCCGCCGTAAGCAAGTTCGACTATAGCAGAAAGAGGGTATCTAATGGTACCAGGATCGGCTTCAAGGCCTTCGGCTGATATTGTTGAATATGCGTCAGCTTTTCTTTTGTATGCGGTGCTGTACAGTCCAATATCCAGATCTTGTGTCGGGTTTGCTTCAAATATGAGGGAGAAATTAGTTTTATGATCTGGTTGAATCGGAATAGAATGGTTGCTTGAGCCATTCCATGAGTATTGATGCTGAGTAACATTTGCACCGTACATACCAAAGAAGAAGCTACAATTGAGAGTGATATAAGCAATGAGTGCGCGATTTTTCATAGACCTACCTTACCTTATGAAAATGATTATTTCATAAGTTTATAGTAAGGTTTTTATTGTGAGACGTTCAAGATTATGTGCTTTTTGTTGTAATAATGCTGTGTTTAACAAGAAAAGCATTTTATGAGTTTATGATTGCACTCTATCCGACTCAATTCTTAACAAATACCTTGGTAGATCTGGTATGCATTAATGAGGCTTAGCCCGGTCACCAGCCATGCAATTATTGCTGCTGTTGCTTGCAAGTACCGATTCGGTGAGGTTTGTAGAGTGTAATAGAGGCCCGCAGCGCTGGCAAGAAGCACAGAGAGTATTGCAATAGTTAAATCTGAAAAAAGTGGCTGTGCATAGTACACGCAAACGCCGAGCAGCAAAAATCCAAAGATTTTCTTAACATCATTCATCCACGATCCTGCGCGGGGAAGCAGTGCAATGCTTCCTGAAAATGTGCCTAGAATGATGAGCAGTGTGCTCAAGCCCATAGCAAATGCAAAGAGCACCGCAATGCCGGCAAGGGGGTTTGCTTGTTTGGCCGCAAATCCAAGAAGAAGTGCCAGTGCGGGTGTGAGGCAGGGAGAAGCAGCAGCGCCGGTTAAAAGTCCGAGGGCAAAGCTGTAGGTAAAAGAGCCACGGGTTTTTGTGGTAGTAGTTCGTGGAGTGAGGAATGATGGTGTGTACATTTCATAGAAATCGAATA
>JBIKTS010000099.1:0-3279 GCA_044347985.1 Candidatus Babeliales bacterium | reverse complement strand
TCAAATCACGAACTTTATCTTCAAACGGTCTGGCTGAGGCCCCATTTGCTCCCTCAATAAGTGCCTTGGCTTGTAGTTGAGCACTCAACTGCGATACTTCATCACGTAATTTTCTAATTTCTTGTTTTACTGTGCTCTCTTCGCTGAGATCACCAAAACCATATTCTCCTGATGCAAGCATTACAATCAACGTATCCATTTGATTTGGACGCAATGCTTGCTTTGCTGACACATATGCGCGATCTAAAAATTCTTGTGGGTCACGCTTTACTTGCTCTGCGGCCTTTAACGCACGAATACATTCTGCATCAAGCACGCTCAAGGTTGAAATCAGTGTAATTTGATTCTTTTTAAGCGCTTCCAGTAGCTTAATACTGCGAGCGTATACCCCAAAACGAACTTTCTTATCTGCCTGCTCTGCAAGTTCCATCACACGAGACTGTAATTGCTGTAATGTTCGATATTTTTCATGCATCCGCTGAATAACTAATTGCAAGAGATCAGCACGCGCATGTACATGAGTTGTAGGATATGAAGTAACAACTTGCAACATTTGCGAAATGCGCAGAGGAACCAGACGAAAAACAGTTGAATATTTTGACAATACCCGCAGCAATACCGCCTCAGAGTCTTGCTGCTGTGCTCCTGAAGCACCTACAAAACCTTGGCTCCAAACCCCCAGGCAAACCATCATACTCAGTATTCGAATTTTCATAATTCCCCCCTACAACACTACTCTCAATTATTGTATGTATATATCCCATAACTGAGCATGATAGATTGGTCTTTGAGAAGTCAACCGAGAATAAAAACAACTGATATTACAACGAATTCTATCGACTTTATCTTTTCAACTATTCACTTTTCATCAGCAACTTAGCCGGAAGCTTAGTTTGAATATAAACCTCTTTCAACTGTGCCGCATCAACCTCGCACGGAGCTTGCATCAACGGACACACTCCTGCCTGATTTTTAGGAAACGCAATAACTTCACGAATAGACTGGGCGCCCACGAGCAACATAATCAAGCGATCAAGCCCAAGCGCAAGGCCTCCATGAGGAGGACAGCCAAGCTGCTGTGCTTCAAGCAAAAATCCAAATTTTGTTGCCGCTTCATCAGCAGAAATCCCAAGAAGATCAAACACTTTGGATTGAACTGCACTGTCATGAATACGAATTGATCCCCCACCAAGCTCTTCACCGTTGTAGACCAAATCATACGCACGAGCGGTCATCTCGCCCGGCTGCAACTGCTCCCAACCTTCGTTTGGCGAAGTAAATGGATGATGGGTTGCAAAATAACGCCCTTGCTCCTCCGACCATTCAAATAAAGGAAAATCGGTAATCCAAAACAAATCATGTGCATCTTTTTTAATCAAAGACAGCTGATTACCTAAGTATAAGCGAAGCCGACCCAAACTCGCCCACGCCTCAGAATAATTACCCGCAACCAAAAACAAAGTATCATTCACAGTTAAATCAGGAAATAGTGCTTGCGCCTGGGTAAAAAAATCAGCGGGCAAAAACTTTGCAACAGGAGAATCACACATGCCTTTTTCATCAAATCGCACATAGAGAAGGCCTTTTGCACCAAAGTCTTTAATGGTCATAGATACAATACGCTCAAGCTCTGAACGACTAAAACTATATCCCTTAACACAGAGCGCTCCGATGCGCCCCCCCGCTTTTAATGTACTCTTCAAAAAGCCTAATTCTGTATTCTCAAACAACGAAGTAACTTCATGAATTAATAAATCAAACCGACGGTCTGGCTTATCGCTTCCATATAATGCAAACATTTCTTTAAAGGTATGCCGCTCAAATTTCTGCGGCAAAGAAATAGTAAACACTTTGCTGAACACATGACGAACCATATTTTCAACAACAGTCTGGACCACCGCCTCATCCACAAAAGACATTTCAAGATCGATCTGTGTAAACTCAAGTTGCCGATTAGCACGCAAATCTTCATCACGAAAACATCGAGCCACTTGGAAATAGCGCTCCATACCGCCCATCATCAAAAGTTGCTTATAGAGCTGGGGCGACTGTGGTAATGCATAAAATTGACCGGGCTGCAGACGAGACGGAACTAAAAAATCCCGCGCACCTTCTGGCGTACTCTTAGACAGCATTGGCGTTTCAATCTCAAAAAACCCTTGTATATGAAGCGCCTCACGAATTGCAAAAACCACCTCATGGCGAAGCCGCATAAATCGCTGCATTTTGTCGCGACGCAAATCTAAATACCGATACCGCAAGCGCAATTCTTCATCAACATTCTCAGCTTCATCCAGCTGAAACGGTAATGGTTTTGCCGTATTTAAAATAGTTAAAGCAGAAACAGCAACTTCAATAAAACCCGTTGTAAGCTTATCATTCACCGCTTCTGGCGCCCGCGCAATCACAGTACCCGTTGCTGCAATCACAAATTCATTTCGCAAAGTATGCACCAGCTCCATAACGGAAGCCGGAGTATTCTCTGGATTAAAAACCAACTGGACAATACCGCTGCGATCACGAAGATCTATAAAAATAACGCCACCATGATCACGTCGACGGTTGACCCATCCATTCACGGTAACAACCGTACCAATACAAGAAATAGAAAGGTCTAAACAACGATGACTCCGCACCAAGTGACTCATATATACATCCTTTGTAGAAAAAACAGCAAATTTTTGCCAGAAACGCACTCATGCTAGCAACTTTTATGATAAAAAAAAAGGCCACCACTAATCGCTTAGTACTGGCCTTTTGTGATCGTTTTAAAAATTAGAACTTATATTGTAATGCAACGCCCACAACAACTTGTGGATCTGTGCCTAAGCGAGGCACTGCTTGTGTAAAGCCGGTACTATCAGCTTGGTCAATTAATGTTACAACAGAACCATCAAGCGGCAAGCCTTTTACATCTTTATAGAATGATCCAGGCAAGAACACAGCAGTTTCACCAAGCAGACTTAAACCTTGGAGTAATTTCCACTCAAAGCTCAAGTTCAACTCAAGACCCATGTAGCGACGCGCAAATTTTGAACCAAATCCACCGGTATCAGCTACTGAGTTATACACATAGCTCAATGAACGTTGATCTTTAAAGAAAACTAAAGCATTTGAGCTGAATTCTAAATCACGTTTCGGAAGACGCCATGTAATACCAGCGCCAACAAAACTCAAGTCAGTAAATGAATTATCAAATATTTGCTTGCTGTTTGGATCAACAGTCAATGGAGCTTGCAGTTTACGAGCACCGAGAGCAAGTACACTCTTCACCCGTTT
>JBIKTS010000011.1:0-12790 GCA_044347985.1 Candidatus Babeliales bacterium | reverse complement strand
CGGAAACAAACCCGCCTCTTTTTACTTAATACAGCATTATACTGTATTACATATTCAATAGTTACGACTGGTTTTTCTCTTCGAGAGTATCTTGTAGATTTCTGATAGTTACCTTAGAAGCATCCTTAATAACAGTTCCAGTACTAATACCTGAAGCTACAAGAAACTTACTCGGCACATATATGGTTATCACACTCATTAAAAAAATAATAAAAGGAAAACGCTTCAAAAACTTCATAAATATTTCCTTATTTTTAATTTTAAAAAGTTATACTGGCGGGCTAATCCAGCAGTTCTTACAAATGATTTCAGGATGATTTTTTAATAAAGGGAATAGTAAATCAAAAGCCCAGTAGGGAAGTATAAAGGTATTTAAAACAACATGTCCAGGTTCTTCATATACCGTAACTATAGCCTGCGTCCCAATATTTTTCCGGTGCCACCAAACATTACGCAGCATCTGCACCATTGATTGGTACAATAAATTGGGGTCTTTAGGCATGACAGTCAACGAGGCCCCATGTTGAAATCCAAACTCACCATATTGACTGATAAATATTCTTTTATTCATACCACACACATACGCCACATCACGAGTAGTATCAATATGTAATCCAAAATCAGCCACTGCGTGGGTAGTGCGCATATTATCTTGCACAGCCTGAATCGCTTGATCTCGCCCCGAGACTGCTTGCAAAACCACTTTGCAACCAAGCGATTCAAATATTTTTGCAACCCCCTCTGCAGCCCTTTTAATAGAAAAATTAAGCTGATCAAGACGAGTATCATACGGCATAAAAATTGTTTCTATTGCCGGAACCAATACTTTAAAATTCTGACGAATAAACTCATCTGAGTCAGAAAGTTCAAAACGCACACCAGACATACAACCGCCCGGTCGTTCCAGCGACTGAACAATGTTGTAGGCAACTGGATCATAGATGCCGGTAAAAATAGTGCTTATCGGTTCTATTTTTTTATAAAGCTCGGCAAGACAGAGCGTAATGCTCAGCCCAATACTAATAATGATATCGGGCTGGCCGTATTTGCTTCCATTAATGACTTCTAAAAGCGCTTCTTCTGTTGCTTCATCGATAAAGAACATTCGGGGCACATATACTTCCCCTTCTTCCAAAACTAATTCTCCAATCACTTCACACGTTCCACGTACCGCAATGCGATGCTGCATCTCATCATCAAGGCTTATTATGTACACATTGCATGCTTTCATAACCACTTCTCCTGTATGAATCAATAATGCTCAACACAACTTGGATCATCTGCTGATTTCATATCAATCAACGCCTCTCTATCTTCAGGCAATTCTATTCCTTGCAAGCTAAACGCCCATTTATTAAAGCGCGCCCCCGATTGCATAGGAATTTTATGTGTCGTCCACCCATTCACTCGAGGCAGACGCGGATCACAGAGCAAAAATTCTATGATAAGTCCAGCCAGCGGTGTACCAAATGCACCGCCCGGAATACCACACCCAATTGCTGCACCAGCAAGCACCGAATCAAGTTCTGATGCGCAAATAAACACCTTGCGCTCGTTACAGATCGCAATCAAGGTTTTACGGTGCACTTCTGCTGCCGGTTCTTGCAAAATAATAACACTATCAACGGTGCTCACCACATCACGTAATTGAAGAACATCAAGATGTGTCGGCGACCAATGATGTAACACCGTGCGAATACCACGCGCCGCGCATGCAGCCTGCAAATCTTTGACTTGCTGCGTAATATGTTCTTTTAATGTTTTATGCGAAGGGTCTGGGTCATACGCAATGCACACAGCTGCTGCATCCGGTCGCACACCTCGAATAGAACTAATATATCGCTGAGCGGTTGCTTGCTGCAGCGAAACACCACCGAGCATCAGATCATTCGGTTCCATTTTGTTTTCCACTTCTAATTCTTCAGTATTTCCCGGCAAACAGAATAATTGCCGATACGGAAGAACTTTTTTCGCTTTATTCGCCATAATAACCGCTTGGCATTCCCACCAACCAGGCGTCACAACAAATGTCTGATCAGCTTCTTTGCGACGATACTCTTCGTAATAAAATCCAAGAGTACTAAATATCTCAATCTCTTCTCGTTGAATCAGCACACAATCAGAAGAAAACGCCACAAGTGGCAAAAGACTTTCCATTGAATCAAGTAAATCTTTTTTAATATGCTCTGCCCATGAAGCATGTTCTTGTGAGTGAACAAATATAAAATGAATGGTTTTAAACTTTTCAAGCGGCCTGACCGGAACGTCTCTTCTTCGATCAAGCTTATAACTCAGCGTTTCAAGTTGATCAGAGATTCTTGTTATATCTATAGACTTTGTTTTATTAGGAACGTGCTTGGGAGAAACTCCTTTACTCGTAATATCATCACAAAAATCCATCAAATCAAGTATGTCAAGGCGACTATCTGCGTCGTAGTGTACTTTGGTGTTTTTTTTCTTAAAAAACGGCATAGGGGAAGCCTTTCTTAAATGAGTGAACTTATTAAATTGTCCGAACCATTTTTAAGCCATATACATGCGTATGCAGAAATACAATGTGCCGCATACATGAGGAAGAATATACCCATTTATATAAAAATCAAATTTTTATTGGCAGAAACGCGTACGAATTGCGGGTAAAAGGAGTATTTGATTGTCATGTTTGAATAAATAAAACAAGCAGCTCCTGATTACTCCATTTTTTTGATCCCGAGGTGTTTCTTGAAAAGTTATGCCAATTCTAACTTTTGATGTATACAATTAACATAGTTCAAAAAACAGCCCTATAAAACAAATGTTTTATAGGATGCACCCAAAAACCACCCCGCCCCACTGACGGCATACTTTTTCAATATGCTGTGCGTCAAGATCTTGCGAAGGTGCCAGTGCAATATTTACCGCTGCGTGTCGCCCTTTAGTATCAACATAGGGAGGTAAGTTCTGTATTGCAACTCCTTCAATGAGTAACTTATGTGCATATTCAATCGCATGTTCACCCAGCGACTCGTATGAAGAACCGTATCCAAGTGCTGCGCTGCGAGAAACCGGTTCAATCAGTCCACTAAAAAGGGTTTTATTGTTTTGACTGCACAATACGCCCAGCGACTCATACAAGTTGAGGCAGACTCCCCCTTCAATCATTAAAAGGGTGTCGTACGAATTGCTATTTTTGTGCGCGTAATTATACAGTGCCCCCAGTGTTGATGCATAATGCACCATCACCGAAACTCCACGTGGCTCACAAATTGCTCGAATTGTTTCTGCTTCAGTCGCCACCCAGTTATGTGTCCCTACGCCCTGACTACTAATGCCTTCAGAAGCAATAAGGACCGATTTCATATGCGGCTTTGCCTCACACAAAAACTGCGCCACTTTATCATTCTGCACCGGATCATACAAAATACCGGTCATATTGTGAGTGAGTAAATCTGCATCAGTTTCCACAACACCGGCAGAGACTGGATTATGCAGGCCCACAAAAATATGCGGCATCCGCATGTTTTTCTCCGCCAGTACTTTTTTGGCAACACGCGCGCACGCGGCACCAATAGTAATGATTGCGGCAAAACGCAATTCAGAAATCTGATCAAGTGTATGACGGATTGCATCTTCGCTAATCCCTCGCGTGAAAAAATGATACACACGAAACAAGTCATTGCGAACAGGAGCCGATCCCATAATGCCGCTCATAACTTGGCCATGCATGCCCATGCCAACGGGACTGAGTAATGCGATTAAATAAGGTCTTTTCTGTGCCATGCCTGGAACATTTCCTCGAGTGATGTACATAGATTATTGATGAGTTTTAATAAGAAATACTTATAGGCTACTTGTTGTAATCAGAATAACGAGGCCCGCTTTTAAATGCAACACATGACCAAAATCGGCAGAGCAAAAAATAAGAACGCGAATCTCTTGCATTTTTTAAATAATTCATACTACGGTTCGCAAGCATTCAAATCACCTCTGAGCGCTTACGCTCGCACATAAGGAAGTTGCCCTATGAAAAAAATGCTTCGTATTCTTCTTATCGCCAGTTGCGTGAGCGCACACCTTGCTGCCACTCCACTTAGTGACCGAACATTTCTTGCACAACGCGATGAGCTCTCATATAGCGCCATTGAATGGACAACCAACAACCACTATAACGCACCCAAAACAAATAACAGTCTTGGCGCAACGTTCACCGCAACTCCATTTTATAGTCAATCAAATAACAGCAGAGATATTGCACGCTGGTTTGGCACAGGAAGTACTGGTGCTCTTGATGTAACAAATTACGCGTTATCAGGCGAAACATTTAAAGATGACCTATCAAGTGCGCTCTACTCTTTTAATATTGACCATTGCCCCAACTGCGATGGCTCGACTCCGGGATATATTCCAATGCATGGACGCCTTACTCTTTCCCCACAACGCCACTCAGTAGGAACTTACCTTACCTGGAACCAGTCGCTGGAAAACATACTCAAAGGCTTACGCTTCAGTATTCATGTTCCGGTTGTTGATGTACAAGCATCACTCAATCCCGATGATCAATATGCCACTGCGTCACACGTTCCCCTCACAGACGGGCAAACAGGCGCCACCTTGCGTGATTATTTTTCTGGAAGCTTAAGAAAAGGAATTACAAAACATTCTCATGTATACCAAAAAGAATTAGTTCGCGGAAAAATTCACAACGAAGATGTGCATGCTTTCGGCATAGCCGATATCAAACTTAAATTTGATTGGATGTATTACACACATAAGCGTTTTAATAGCGCATGCGGAATTTCACTCCAGCTGCCTACCGGCACGAGCATTACAAATGAATATGCGTTTGAGCCGCACGTTGGAGCGCGGGGTCATGCCGCAATCGGCTTTAGCAACCTTATGCAGCTGCATGCATATGCAGATAAAAATGTAACGGTGCGTATCGATGTATCAGGCAATACGTCGTACTTCTTTGAAGGAACCGAACGTCGCATGGCAAGCGTATATGACCTTACCGATAACGTAGTCATGCCAGCAAGCCCCTACCGCCTGGTAATGCGTAATAAATATAGCGGTGTCCAACCAGCTGCAAATGTCATGTCACTTGATCACACGGTAAAACCAAGATTTCAGTTTGATGGCCTGATTGGCGTTTCAACTAAATGGAATCGTTGGACCATTGACGTTGGGTACAACTTCTACTGGCATCAAGCGGAAAAAGCCGCTCTCAAAAATGCAAACGCTTGGAACAATGATCAATACGCTTTCGCTCACAATCACTACAGTATGTATGCCGATGCACTGGGCTCCGATATTATCGGGGGTACTTCTAAAGTAGAAGCAGGTACCGTGCAACACAAAGGAACCGTGGGACGGGATAATGACTACGATGATCCAAAGTCACCACTCGAAAAACACAAAAATTTAATTGGCGCAAATAAAGATGGCTGGGGAACTCCTGCCTATGTAGTATGGACCGATATGGATGAAGACTCACCATACCCAGGCGCATTTACCAGCATGAACGGCCCAATTCAAGCAACCGGCAAGCGCACTTCAGCGCTTATTAAGCAAACAGTTGATGCAGATACTGGGGTGGGCTCAAATGGTACCGGCACTCAAGCGGTCCGCTACACAATTACTTCAGATTATGCAGCAACAGCGGAGCAAATTACGCACAGTATTGTTGGAGGCATCAGCTACTCATTTCCCGGCAAGTATCCATTCTTTGTGGGAATTGGCGGACTGATTGAAGTGCAAGAATCAAACCGCAATAGCGCACTAGAAAACAGTACAGTGTGGGCAAAAGTAGGAATACAGTTTTAAAAGATTTTAAAAAAATTTCACACTCACGGACATGCAGAATATGTGTAACGCATCTTTAAATATACTCTGTGTGCAACCGATTAAGAGACGAGCGCATCTATCGTCTATAGCAGCCTCTCATCTTGATGAGCGTGTGAATTACTACATAAACATGGAAGGTAGACTATGAACAAAATAATACAAGGCTTACTTGCAAGTACTCTTGCTTGCGCAAGCTTTGCAAACGGTGCAGCACTGCAAAGTGGCAGCACTTTTATCGCTCACCGCGATGAACTTGCAAATCTTGGTATGGAATGGACCACTACAAATCATTTAGCACCAAAAGCTGCTTGTAAAGTAGAAGTAAAAAAAGATGCTAAACTTGAAAAAAACCAACCTGCTCAAAAATGTGTCAATCCATTTGGCGCAACACTGACAGCAACCGGTTTTTATAGTGAATCAACAAACCATACCGACCTTGCAAAACGTTTTGGTATCGGCGCAACAGGTGCAATTAAAATCACCAAAGATACGCCAACTGCAGACAACCTGCATGAAGGAATCTATGGGTTGAATATTCACCACAGCCCAAACTCTAACGGGACAAGCGGCAGCACTCTTGCTGATGCCGATAATGATACAACGGCATACTCACGTACCGCAATGAATGGGACTTTGAACCTTGCTCCAAAACGTACTGTTTATGGCGCGCATCTTGGCTGGAAGCAATCACTTGATGGTTTGCTCAAAGGTCTTTCATTGTCTGTACGCGCACCAATCGTACAAGTAAAAACAAACATGCACCCAACCGTAACAGGCTCTGAAGCTTCTGCAATACCCCCAGTAGATGGTAAATCAGGCGCAACAGTAGCTGACTATTTTGGCGGTAAACTGACAACTGATATTGCAACCTATGCACACGTATCACAAGCAGCATTAAAGAAAAATATTATTAATGCCGCAAACGATACCGCAACAGGTGTTGCAGATGTTGAAATGGGTGTTAATTATGCATTTGATTGCTGCGCAGTAAAAGGTCTTAAATGGGGTTTTGGTGCTACTGCTCAAGTTCCTACTGGCAAAAAACCAGATGGTATCAAATTGTTTGAAGCTATCTACGGAGCACGTGGCCATTTTGCTGCAGGCGCAAACGGTATGGTTCATTTTGATGCGTTCAGCAACAAAGATATTCGCGTAAGCGTTGATGTTCTTGCAAACTACAAGTACTTTTTCAAAGGTACCGAAGTTCGCACAATGGGTATCTATGATATCAGCAACAAAGTAATGCTTCCTGCAAGTCAATACCGCCTTCTGATGCACCATGGTGTAACCGGCGTATTACCAGCAGCAAACGTATTAACTGTTGAACATGATGTTACTCCAGGACACCAAGTAGACGCGCTTGCTGGCTTGTCCATCGAGTGGAAGAACTTCACATTTGATATCGGTTACAACTTGTTCTGGCATGCAGCTGAAAAAGTAGTTCAAAGAACATCATGGTCAAATGATGCCTACGCACTTGCTCACCCACACTACAGCATGAAAACAACTGCGCTTGGTAACGATATTGTTGGTGGTACATCGTATATCGCAGCAGGCGATGATGATGTAATCAATCATAATGGTTATGTAAACCGTAGTGATGCAAAGAATGGAGATTATATTGATGCTTCAAGCTCAGTAGAAAAGCATGGCTATGTAATTGGTTCTAACGGTGACGCCGGTGGTACACCATTAATCATTACTTATGTAACAACAGATCAGACTACTGACGATGATTTGGATTACCCAGGAGCTTATACCAGCATCAATGGTCCAATTCAAAAAGCAGGCGTAACAACTTCAGCATTGCTGACACAATCTCCTGCAACTGTTGATGATGAAGATGCTGACATCGTGTCAACCGGTGTTAACGTTGCTGGTGAAGACACCTTGACGGTTCAATACAACGTCAGTTCGCTTCCTGCCGTAACCAACACTCAAATTACTCACTCAGTAGTTGGTGGTGTTAGTTACAAGATTCCTGGTGCTTACCCAATGATTATTGGGGTTGGCGGCCAAGGAGAATTCCAAGAATCAGGTCGTAACTCAGCTCTTGAAGGCTTCAAGGTATGGGCTAAATTTGGAATTTCATTCTAAAAACTACCTCCTAAAATGTGCATACAGTATGTATGCGAAAGTAATAAAGGCCTCAGAGTTTTCTGAGGCCTTTATTACTTGATAAGACCTTTATACATAAACGGTTGCTCTTTCTTGAGCAAAATTGGTTAGCTCCTGGTAACAATACAATAAGTGTCTAGATTGCTTCGGCGCTTTGCGCCTCGCAATGACGTTGTAAAATGCACCATGAGCCGTCACTAAAAGTTATGGCCCACCGGCAGCAGTGACGTTGTAAAAAGCGCTTTGCGCCCAATAAACGCGCGTACTGACGTACCACACCCCGTCTTTGCGAGCGCAGCGAAGCAATCCAGTCCCGCTCATATATGTATTGCACTGCCAAAATAATTGCGTCATTCAAAGGACTGTATCATGCAAAAACTATGTATACCTCAAGCACAAATCGGTATCCTTTTGAGTATTATCATCGTGTTCTCTCCAGAACTCTGCGCAACACCAACGGCAAAAACATTTTACCAAGCACCCAGCACCCCACTCTGGTATTCGTACCATGCGGTTCCGTTTCAAGAAAAAACGCCACAACCAAATGACTCAATTCAAAATGCGTTTGGTATAACCGGGTTTTACTGGCGCAGCACTGAAAAGAAAAAACTAGGTAACTACTTTGGTTTTTATGATGACACCAGCGAAACCACTTGTAATTTCTTACGTGTCACTGCCGATACTTCAGTAGCCACGTCATTAATCCCGCAAGATATCATTCACAACGCAGCACTCTCAGGAAGCCCCAATAACACCACACTGAATCCGCTCAAAGAAACCATTACTTTCAACCCGTATATTGAGTACTACGGATTTACTACAACAAACTCGGTACGCATCGGCAACTGGCTTACTATTCATACCAGCATGCCCTGGATGAAAAAACGCCATGTGCTGGGAATGAAAAGCACCGACTCTATAAAAACAATCGTTGAAGATCATGCAAAAGGAGTCATGGACTTTTTTACTGGCAATCTCTCACAAGAAGATGCCGATAGTAAAAACCAACAAGATCGCCTTGAATATGGCAAACTTAAAGAAAGCCAAACGGTAAGCGGCCTTGCTGGCATTGTTATTCAATGTCTCTTTTCACCAGAAATCAACGATGAAGTGTCTGCACACTTCGGATTTACCACCACGCTCCCTACTAATAGCCGCGCACAAGGACTCTATCTGTTTGAACCGCTGATGGGAAATGGCGGTCATGCAACATTTGGTATTTGTGGTGATGTAAATGCAACGCTCGGAACAATCAAACAGATTCATTATGGCATCGGCGCACATGGTATTTTGCAAGCAGGTCTTGCGGGACATGAAGTACGCTCACCCAGTTTTTTAATTGCGTATGACTCTGGCGTAGATGCACAATTTGCACGCTATGCACTTGCCGGCAAACAAAATGCGCGGCGCTTGTTTCCACTCATCAACATGCTGACCCAAATGGTAAATGTAAAACCGGGCACCTCTATTGCAGCCGATGCGCACGTATGGGCATCATATAAAAAAATTATGGCGCTGTTTGAATATCGTTACACCTACACAACCGCTGAAAAAATAACTCCATTATTCCCATGGCCAAGTAATACTTACGCAGTATCTCGTTTAAGTTATGCGCAAACAAACACGGTAGGCGATGTTACCACCTACCGCACTTTTAATATTCCTGATCACAGTACGCTTATTAATAGTGCATCACTCAAAGAAGAAGCAATTTATTATGATGCGGCCGCAACCCCAACCCAAGCAACTCATACACTGGGTCTCATGATTGAAGCAACACCACTTGCCCAATATCCAAACAGCAAAATCACTGTGTACGGACATTATTCTTTTAGTGGATCAGAACTTTTTGGGATTGGCGGCTCCGGTATTTCGTGCTCACTTTCACACACTTTTTAATACGGTATTGATAAACCATTGAGATCACAAAGCGTTTCTTTTTACCATGCTTGCAAGCATACGCGCGATTAATGATTAAGGAAGAACCAGATGAGACATACTACTGTACTGTTGTGGTGCGCAGCAAGCATCATATTCTCACCAGTCACAACAACGCTCCTTTACCCTGCTCCTTCACGGCTTCATCTTCTCAGAGCGCTTGAAAACGCACCAGCAGCAGCGCCCCAAGACTCTACTCTTTCTCCAGTGGCCCAAAGCGTCAGTAGCACGCCGCTTACCCCCTCTCCTTCAAAACCAGGAAAACCACGCCCGCCGTGCCCCATAATGCCGGCAAAGCCAACTGATTTAACACGAGAGCAAGGAATTATTTTTGATTTACTAGTCTCATACAGTAAAGATTTACAAGACCCACTCAAATTTACAACCGCAGCAAATAAACTCAAAGAAATGATCGATGGTAAAATGATGGGCACTGATCCACGCACAGTAATTGCGCAGCGCGGAGAACTGCAACAAGCGTTACTTGCCGCAGCATTAAATGCCCTGAGCAAAAAACAATTAACTGAAGCAAAAATGGCGGGCAAACTCACTGATGACCAACTCAAAGCGGCTATTACTGCCGGATCATTTTTGCATCGCGAAATTAACATCATCCAATGGCTGCGCCTTGATATAGAAAAAAATCCAATACTCAAAGATCAATATCTCAACGCGCAAGATAGCTATGATGAGTATGAAGAAGAACCAATTTCGCCAAACGAAACAAGCATTCTTGGTTCAACCATTCAAGCAATCAAAGGCATGAGTAGTTACTCTCTTGCTGGTGGCGCAACCGCCGCATTTTCAGCAGCAGGAGCGCTGCTTGCAACCTATAAAAAATGGCGGGACGCAAAAATTTCTCCAACCAGTCCAGCCGCACGCGAAGCGGTTACTGCGCTTGCCACTGCCGACATACCGGAAGGTCTTGAAAAAAAACAACGCGAAGAATTGCGTGAGGTAATTTTAGATACCACAAAAGATCTAGCCTCAGGCACCAATCCGGTTCTTGCAGCAGAACTGACTGCCGGTTTGACAAAAGTACGAGAAGATATTGATGATACCCAACTGCCTCGCGATGAGATGCTCCAACTCTCAAAAGAAGTAGCAATCATCTTATATGCAAACAACACCACATTTACCGCTCCCAATGCAAATACGCTCAATCCACAATTTCTTTCGGTAATTGGCGCAACTGGTGAGCTGACTGTTCGTATTGCTCGGATGAATACATTGCTTGCACAGTCAATAGCACCACAAGCAACCAATAAGGATTTAGCGTCACCAGAAACACAAACCTTGCTTGAGCCATTGCTTTATATTCCAGATACTTTCTTTATCGGAATTAAAAATAAACTTGATGACAAATCACTGACTCCACTCGAGCGTGATAATCTGATCATGCACGCAACGACATTTTTAACTCTTATCAAACGTAATCAATACACCTTTGGGGTCGCCTCTGTATATAATGGCAAATCTCTTGACGCCATGCTCAAGCAATGGACTGATTTAACACTCGGCTCTACACAAGAAAGCGCACTCTTTACCCAATTGCAAACACTTCTTGCTGATCTCAAGGTTGTTATACTACGCATGTATGAACAAACAATGCTGCCAGCGCCAAGCTTTGTTGCTCCCGCTGACGCAACAGGTGCTAAGATTACATACACGTCAGTAATTGGCCGAAACCCTGACTTTACCAATAAGACTGCTGCCGAATTATACAGCTTCAACATGCAAAAACTGATCAGTCTCATAACAGAAAACCAACAAGCAATTATCGATAATGAAAAATTATTTATGCTGCTCTTGGATGGGCAAACAGTTATTAATCCTGCTGACGTATCACCAGCACTCCGCAAAAAACTTTCTGCTCCCGAGCAAATGGCCACTGAAACATTTTTTGAACTAAAAACAACTATTGCCGCAGCAGTAGAAAAGAAAACAGGTAAGAAATTTGGGATTGTAGAGTTTTCAGGACTCCAAAAAGAGATTCTCATGCCGCTCTATGCATTCCTGGATCGTGTGTACATCAATCGCGCAGATCCGCAACCAAAGCTCAAACAAAAATTGTTTGACTCGACAGACACCGTACTTGAAATGATTCAAGCACTCAGCAACTTTACCATGCTTCTCTCTGCCACATCACGCCCCGATGTGGTATCTGAAATTGCAAATATTGTTGCGCTGCGTGATGCGCTCTTCAAGCCACTTATTGCGCTACCAGCAGATTTTTTCACACTCGCAGGCTCCACTATTAAAAATGACGTACTACGCTATAGCTTAAGCGAACATGGCTATAAAATGTCTGAAGCGCTGCTTATTTTGGAAACCCCAACAGCAGCTACAGCATCTGCAAATACCCGTATTATTGATGCACTCACACGGCTTAAGAGCAGCTTTAAATCGCTCAGTTTTATGCCAAAAGAAAAAGAGTCTATCATCACACTGCAAGCGTCAATTCAAAGTATTAATGAGGCGGTAAAAGCACTTGCCACCGCAGGCAAAGAGCAACAAGGACCGCTGATACGGCAATATACAAGCAATATGATTACCCTTATTAGTATTTGTGATGATGCTGATGGCCGAACACTTATCGGTCGAAACTATTTTGCGAATGAATTATTTTTTACCAGTGATGGCATCTTCCTTAGCGATGTTCCCGAGCAAATCGAAAGTGATGGACTGCGTGTAACCATAGACCTGCTCAAAAGTATTTTAGACAATCCAAAAGAATTTAATTACGAATCACGTAAGAACAAGCCAACCATAGAATACACCCTTAAAGAACTGATAAAAGATGCAGAACAAAATGAATTGTCAGCAGCTGAAAAGTTACCAAAGGCGGCACAAGATCTGTATATTCTTCTTAACGCAGCATTCTTAAATCTGAAAGATATTAAAACGTATA
>JBIKTS010000075.1:0-4610 GCA_044347985.1 Candidatus Babeliales bacterium | reverse complement strand
GAAGCTGGTGCACACGAAGGCGTAGAAGAATCTAAGGGAGATGAGTAAGCTTTACGATACAGTTCCTGCTTCGCGCATCATCACCATCAGAATATGATCTGGAATAGTATTAAGTACCTTGAAATTGTTCCAAATGATATTGTTATCTGTATCAATTGCAGCTATGCGAGTCCATGCGGCATATATAAAAAAAAGAGAGACCAATTTCTTGGTCTCTCTCACATTATTCACCCAAGCAATTACGCAATAGATTCAATACGAATCACGGTAATCGGTTGACGGTGTCCTTTACGAACACGTGATTTTTTACGACGTTTATGACGGAAAATAACTAATTTATCGCCACGCATTTGTTTAACAATGCTCGCTTTTAAAACTGCACCCGTAACATACGGAGTGCCAATTTCCACCGCATCTTCACCAGTTTTACGAAGCAATACTTCTTTAAAACTCAATGGAGCTCCTGGTTCACCTTCAATTTTTTCAATCGCTAATGTTTTGCCCGGAATCGCTTGATATTGCTTGCCGCCGGTTTGAAATACAACATATTGTTGCGCTACTTGGTCTACTTTTGGAGCGTTCATTGACACTATACCTTTATGTGATTTTGTTATACGTACATTTTATTGGGTACAAAGCTCAGCCGACCAAAACAGCGGCACAAAGCTTAATAGATTGTTTTGCTAGAATACCACACTAATAATTTCTGTCAAAATGGCAAATCATCATCAAATGGCTTTGGTTGACTCTTTAAATTCACTTCACCGGTCGCACGACTAAAGGACGGACCGGAAGCTGCTGCAGTAAAATCATCCTGCGCAGAAGAATTATCGGAAGATGCTGATTCTTCACCAGGTCCTTGCAAGAAAGTCACCCGATCGGCAACGATACTATGCTTGCTCCGCTTCTGCCCATCTTGCTCCCATGAATCAAGCTTTAAGCGACCTTCAACAAGCACTGCGCGACCTTTGGTCAAAAACTGCTGACAGCTTTCCGCTTGCGCGCCCCACACATCAACATCAATAAAACATACTTCTTGCGTTACCGCACCGGTTTGACGGTTCTTAAAAGAGCGATTACATGCAAGGCCAAGACGGCACACATTTTGCCCTGACGTAAGCGATTTATATTCCGGATCACGGGTTAAATTACCCATAAGAATAACACGATTGAAACTTGCCATAGTCTTAAAACTCCTAAAAACACATCATTAATTTCTGTCATATAGTCTCTTACGTACTATGCCAGTAAGTATACCAGGGATGTTTGCAATAACAAGCGGCTTGCTTGGGGCTTACTCAAGACGCACCGTTGCTGTAACGCGCGCGGCGAGTTTTTCAAATGACTCAACTAATGTAGCCATCTCTTCTATATGAGTTGCCATCACTTTGTGAGCCTTTGAAAGCTTGTCAGTAGAGACTGAATCAAACGGAGGCGCATCTTCAACCAATGCCCCTGCGTGCTTTGCAATAGTTGACTGCAGCGCTGCCACTTGCATCATCATCTTTCCAACAACACTTTGCATGCGCGCTGATTGAACAACTACGTCATGCAGGTGATTTCCAAACGATTCCTTAACTTCATTGCGTGAAACAGTACGAGACCGCTCTGCCGGTGCCATAATAAAAGGAGAACTCGCAATTACTGCACCAGAAACACACAAAGTAACACTATATAAGATTTTTTGTTTCATACGACACCTTTTTGGGATTATGCAGTATGTAGCATTCGCCGTGCTCAAAGGCAAGAATAAAAGCGGGGCGTTACTTTTCTCTTACAAAAAAGCAATACCCCGCAATCTCCTTCTTCCACCATCCAGTCGGTGTTTTGACTAGTGCAAGTGCTGGAATAGTACAGTATATTGTATTTTTTTACTACTCTTATTTTGAAATAATGCTGCCAGAGGATATATCCGAAGACCAAAAGGCTGCTTTTAAGATACAAAGCCTAATGTTCTCATGCCGCGTGCACAATACTGCAGCAGTGAAAGCCCTGCACACAGCGCGCATACAACAACGGCACCATAAAAAGTTTTACAAGGCACCCACCCCGCAAAATAACAGAGAAACATCCACAAAATCAGCATCATATAACTTGCGGTTGTAATTTTCCCCAGCAATGTTGGAGCAGTTGCGTCACCCTTGCCACGGGCGACAAGAATTATCCCCCCGCACACAATAATACACTCACGCAGTAAGGCAAGCACAATAAACCATAACGGCAACGGCACTGTACTCAGCTGAACATACGCAAACGTACAGAAACAGGAAAGTAATAATATTTTATCCGCAATCGGATCGAGATAGTGACCGAGTACTGTCTGCTCATGAAGTATACGCGCCAAGTATCCATCAAGCAGATCAGTAAGGCTTGCCGCAAAAAAAAGCCAAAACGAAACATGCCATCGATGCTTTAATAATGTATACACAACAACCGGTGTTATTGCGACACGCAGAACCGATAATAGATTAGAAAGAGTCATCCATCGTTGATCACTGTGTGCATTCATAATTTCAACCTTGTTGCACTTCTTGTAAGTTCATTGTTATAGTCCAGACCATGAGCCAGCAGTATACTCAACTTTATGCTCTTGGCAAACGACAAACAATCTGGCTGCAACGCCGAAAATCATTCACACTCTACCACTCAGCACAAGGAGGCACTTATGTATATCGCGCTATTGTCCCTGATTATCTCGTGTGCTTTTTCAGCCACAACTGCCGCATCTCTTTGCTATATCAGCCCGCAAGAACCGATAGCACCCCACCTTCCTCTTAAACATTTTGAGAAGAAAACAACAACATTCAGCTTTGGCATGAGCCAAACCCAAGGCGCACGCAGCTATAATCCAGTCGGCGACCAAGTGCCATTCCTTGAACAATACGGAGTTGCAAATATCAAATCACTCTATAAAGGCCTTACCCCAAAATCAAATAGCACTGCATATGATTATTTTCATGCGGATGGCGATCATTCAGTGCTGGAAAAAACGGCACAACTGCGCTTTCAAAACCCTTATAATGAATACCGTTTCCGCTCATATCATACCGCGCTCACACACTACTTATTCAGTGGATTATTTGTCAGAATCCAAGCGCAATTTACCGATCAATCACTCACGCAAAAAGTAAACGCAACCGGGCCTGATGCAGAAAACAATGATGTACAATCATTTCTTGATCACTTTGATACATTTTTACAAGAAAACCAACACCCTACTCTCAGCAGCGCACACCGCAGTCTCTGCATTGAGCGTGCCGGACTATTTTTAGGGTGGACTGCACATGCTCTGCTCTCACGCAACATCTTTCAAGAAATTGGGGGAAGCCTCATATGCGGATACACTGTAGCTCCTTCACAATTTGATCATCCTCTTGCTCCTGCATTTCTCTTACATGGCTTTACACATGGATACTCGCTGCAAGGAGAACTCAATGCCCAACTTGCAAGCCACCTCGCTCTTGAAATTGCAGCTGCCACTACCGTCCATGGACGTTTTAGCGACCGCATGCATGTTATGCGCGATGACACAACACCGGGAACATACATCAGCACACCTCCATTTTTGGGTACTGGCATAGTACGCAAAGATCCTGGTACCCTATGGGTGCTTGAAGGAGCGGCAAGCTTTAATCGACTCAAAGGGTTTTATCTCTCAAGTGGTTATCATTTTGCGTATCAAGAGCGAACACAACTCACCTTGGATGATGCAACCATACTCCTCGGCGCAGACTGGGATGGTACCGAGCTCAAAGATCTTCCTGGCCAGCAAAATACTCGCTTGAACTCAGATACCAGACTCCTCCGCTGGAAGCATCATGCAATCTTTCTTAAAGCAGGTTTCAGCCCGTCTTCATCACATCGATTTATTCCGCAGCTTGAAATCTCTGTCTATTGGCCTGTTCTTGGACATCGCTCGGTATGCCCAACACGTATTTACACCGGCAGTGGGCAACTGAGTATTCGTTGGACGTTTTAACAACTCTTTGATACGATAACGGCCACGAAATACTACCGCTGTTATTCATGTTTTACACAAAAGATTTGTTCTATGGTCACGCTCAATCAACTTTCACATGCTATTATTTCCTGCATTGCGCACAAAATTTCTCTCTCGCCCTTTGAAATAATCACCGCCGGAACAACAGTAACACTGCTTGATGCGTCATCTCATCACGCAGGTGATATCACCACCAACGCAGCAATGACACTGGCTCGACTCCTCAAAAAACCTCCCCGAATGCTTGCTGAAAGCATTACCCATGCCCTCAGTGAAAATGCCAGCAACAATCCACTCCTCAAATACTTGGATACAATCGCGATTGCAGGCCCTGGTTTTATCAATATCACTCTCACTCCAGAATTCTGGTCAACTATTGCAGCCACCCTTCAAACTGATGCTACCACGTACTTTCAATCAGAAGCTTCTCAAAACTCTAGCTCCGCTGCAGTTACATTCGCTCATTCAAATCGAGCAGTTCCTCTCCATATCGGCCACACAACATATACCCCAGAACTATCGCTCCAAACAGAACAGAATCCCGCCCCACACTCATATCTCATAGAGTTTGTCAGCGCAAACCCAACAGGCCCACTCCATCTCGGCCATG
>JBIKTS010000043.1:0-7337 GCA_044347985.1 Candidatus Babeliales bacterium | reverse complement strand
TATGTAGGAAGCACTATCACCAAGCTCCAGCATTCCTATTCTCCAACGCGTCCCCTCTGTGTCGCAACTGATCGCCATACAACGTTTGCTATTAGCCCTCGCCTCGCTGCAACAATACAAATTTCTCTTACTTAACCTGAGTGTACCGATATGAGCACGATAAAATATTTAGAAAAAATAGAACAATTTGATACCAAACTTATTCGTAACTTTTCTATCATCGCCCATATCGATCATGGAAAATCAACACTTGCCGATCGTCTTCTTGAAATGACGGGTACCATAAGTACACGCAATAAAAATGAACAATTTTTAGATCGACTCCAAGTTGAACGTGAACGTGGCATTACGGTCAAAGCACAAACATCAACTCTCTTTTATACACTTGATGGCGTCACCTACCTTCTTAACTTAATTGATACGCCGGGTCACGTTGATTTTAGCTATGAAGTTTCGCGCTCTCTTGCTGCGTGCCAATCGGCGGTACTTCTCGTCGATGCTGCTCAAGGCGTACAAGCGCAGACTATGGCAAATTTTTACCATGCATTTGATCTTGACCTCACTATCATTCCGGTCATCAATAAAATCGACATGGCCGCTGCTGATCCAGAACGGGTAGCAATTGAAATGAAAAATATTTTTGATATCGACCGTCAGGATATTATCTTAGCTTCGGCAAAAGCAAGCATAAATCTTGATCAAGTAATCCGCGAGATCATCACCCGCACCCCTGCCCCAACGGGAGACTCTAAAAAACCATTTAAAGCTCTCTTATTCGACTCATGGTTTGACGAATATCAAGGGATTGTCTGCCTGATTGAAGTTATTGATGGAAGCATTCAAAAAGGCAACACCATCACTTCGGCAAACACCGGCGAATCATACGAAGTTCTCAATATTGGAGTGATGCATCCAGATCCGGTTCAAACCAAAGGACTCTACACCGGCCAAGTAGGCTTTATTGTATGTGGCATGAAAACAGTCCGTGAAGCACGTATTGGAGACACATTCCATCTATATAGGCAACCAGTTGAAGCTCTTCCCGGATTCAAGCCAGCCCGCGCCATGGTGTTTGCTGGCATCTATCCAGTCGACACCAATGATTTTGACAGTCTTCGCGATGCTATTGAAAAATTAACGCTCAACGACCCTTCCGTCTCAGTAGAAAAAGAAACCTCAGTTGCTTTAGGATTTGGGTTTCGGTGCGGCTTTTTAGGGCTTCTGCACATGGATGTATTTCGTCAACGCCTTGAACAAGAATACAACATGAGTATTATTGCCACTGCGCCCACCGTGCTCTATCACATAGATTTAACTGATGGCACCAGTATACACTTGGAAAATCCATCACAATTTCCCGATGTACAAAGAATTGCTGAAATTCGAGAACCAATGGTAAACGCAACCATTATTTGTCCTACAACCTATTTAGGCAATATGATGCAACTGTGCCAAGATCATCGCGGCGAACAAAAAAATATGAAATACATCGATGAAAATCGAGTTATTCTTGAATACACACTTCCACTCAATGAAATTGTCACTGACTTTTATGATATCCTCAAATCACGCAGCGCCGGATATGCAAGCTTTGATTATGAAGAAGCAGGATATCAACCATCAGATCTGGTTAAAATGAATATTTTATTAAATGGAAAACCGGTTGATGCTCTTTCCGTTATTGTACATAAAACAGCAGCATTATCAGTCGGAAAACAATTGACACAAAAACTCAAAGAGGTCATTCACCGACAAATGTTTGAAGTTGCAATACAAGCAGCTATTGGTGCAAAAATTATTGCGCGTGAAAGTGTGAGTGCTTTACGTAAAAACGTTACGGCAAAATGTTACGGTGGTGACATCACCCGTAAGAGAAAGTTGCTTGAAAAACAAAAAGAAGGTAAAAAGAGGATGAAGCAAGTGGGGAGCGTTGAAGTCCCACAGGAAGCATTTTTAACCATACTTAAAAAATAAAGGCAGCTGGTATGAAACGCCGCAAAGGTCATTATTCAATTTCTGTTGTTGCTAAAATGTTTGATGTTCATCAACAAACAATTCGACTCTATGAAAAAGAAGGACTTATAACCCCGCAACGTACCGAAGGCGGCACGCGACTTTTCTCAGAAGAAGATGTTGATAAACTAGAAGAGATTATTAATCTGACGCACAAACTCGGTATTAACATTGCGGGAGTTGAAATGATTCTTCGCCTACAGCGAAAAATCAAAAAAATGCAAGACGATATGAATGCGATGTTTGAACATACTCATTCTCAACTCGTAACGGAAACAGAAACGCTCAAGCAAGATGCAACCGCTACTGCAACCAAGCTCCTCACCCTGAAAAAACCACGAACACCCAAAGCATTGCCAAAACCATCAAAATCTCCCAATACTGCTGCAGACCATGAAGCTCCGATAGAAGAGTGGAAAGTAGAATATGACGAAGAATAATAGAAAAGGAATGCACGATGATGAACAGTAACCATATAAAAACATTCTTTTTACTTACCCTCTTGAGCACTATTGCTGCAATGCTGGGGTATGCATTTGGAGGAATGTTTGGCGGTATATATGCACTGATATTTGCGCTCATTATGAATGCTGTCACCTATTTCTTTTCCGATAAAATGGTACTTGCTCTCTACCGTGCAACACCACTGCCTCATGAAAAATACAAAGATATCTACACTATGGTTGAAGACCTCTCCCATCATATGAATATCCCTATGCCGCGGCTCTTTTTAGTCCCGGGCAATCTTCCTAATGCATTTGCAACAGGGCGCAATCCAGAAAATGCGGTCGTTGCAGTCACCGAAGGCATCATCGCGCTTCTTGAGCCGCATGAACTGCGTGGGGTGCTCGCCCATGAACTAGCTCATGTTAAAAATCGCGATATTTTAATTGCTACTATTGCAGCAACACTTGCAACCTGCATCAGTTATCTGGCTGATATGATTCGCTGGTCACTCTTCTGGGGAGCTCGCGGAAAAAATAATGAAAACAGAGGTTCAGGAGCAGGACTTTTAATTATTGCTCTGCTGACGCCATTTATTGCAATGCTTTTGCAATTGGCCATCTCGCGCTCACGCGAATATGCTGCCGATGCAACAGGAGCTGAGTGCTGCCAAGATCCACTTGCCCTTGCAAGCGCTCTGCGCAAACTCCAAGGCGACTTAAGTAAACACATGCAAATGCCGCCATCAACCGCACACGCCAGCGCCGCCAGCCTTGGTATTGTATATCCATTCCGCGGCACCGGTGTGTTAAGTTTATTTTCAACCCACCCACCACTGCAAAAGCGTATTGAACGCCTTGAAAAAATGGCCGGAGTGCGCTAAACGATCCGCGCCATGGTAATATATGGTTCCAGTAATCCCAAAGTTTGAGCAAACCTTATTTTTTCTTTTGTTTTTACTTGTATATAAGTCACATAAGCAACTGCCAAAATACCTGCCGCTGCCACAGTAATCCCACCAGCAGCAGCAATTTTCTTGATCATTTTTTTAAATCGCGCTTTTCTCGTACTTTGTGTTTTTACAGTATCGCTTGAAGCTTTTTCAGCAATCTCACCAGCAGGTATAATGACTTGAGGGCAAACGCTGCTCATGCAAAATATGCCAACAGCCAATCCAAGGATTGCAAACTTTTGTATCTTTTGAATCTGTAACATATTAAACACTTTATTATTGTATGGATTATAAAACCGTTTGAACGACTAGAAAGAATGGCAGAAACTCTTTAAGACAGCTTGTTATATGCGCGAATTTCTAATGGTAAGCTGCGCGGGTCTCTTTGACAATGCTCTCTCCATGGCAAAGTATTACGCAAGCGCCGGGCTTCTTGTATTGTTAAAGGACCATATTCACGAATAGCATCTAAGCAATCTAAAGGAAGAAACACGTTATTCTGTCCTGGCAATTTTGGTAATACTTGAAAGCCAGCATAGTAACGGAATGTTAAATTAGGATCCAAATGCCGCTCATTCTCAGTAAGCGGATCAAATATTTTAGGAATTGGATATTTCATTTCAGGCGAAATAAATTTCCACAGCAATTTCCATTCACCTTTCATTTTCGCCATATTAGCTCTCGCAGATGTAATCAAGTTTTTATCAATCAATTCTTGTAAATGATAAATATGAGTGTTGCCCACCGCCCCGAGAACCTCCCGAGCATAAAAAACTTCTTGTAAATCTGGGCTGCAATAGTTAAGAGTGTTTTTATTTTCAACAAACCGATTAAGCCAACTTAAAAAATTGTCGAGAGGTTGTGCCGGCGCTTCAAGCCAACCACCATCAGTTGATATATGTTTCCATATTGATTGAGCAAAATCACTAGTAGGAGCCCCCGCAGATAGCATATATAAAAACTGTAGCTTTTTGAGATTTGAAGAAGATGAATCTAAAAAAATTTGTTTAATATCTTCTTTAAATACAGGCACAATACCACCACCCAAACGTAGAATTGAAACTTTTTGAGAAAAAGTAATACCAACCTGAGCTTGAACTTTTTCACCATCAAGATAATAGATCTTCCGCTGAGATTGAGAATACTGCAAATTTTCAAAATGCATATCTTGATTATCAACACTATGTAGCAAGTTATACATTAAAATCATATCTCCAGTTTTATAATGTCTTTGATGCATTCTTTCAAGGTCATCAATCCACTCACAAAGTACTATCGCCGTACTATCATTAATACGTACACTTGCCGCTTCGTCGCTTGGTTTTCTCAATGCTAATCGCTCAATTGGAACGGTAATGTGTTTATCTCTACCACCAAGAGCATTAATAACAGTTTCATCAATCAAAACCCGCTCAACGTTACGAGATAATGAGTTATTCTCTCCTTGCAGTCCAAGTGTTCTATACGCTTCCTGCATTTTTTTATAATGATAAGGATTGGTAATTTTTAAAACCACCGGAGTTTGAACACCTGTCGGCGTAAATTTAATCACAAAAGTATAATCGATTCCAAACAAATCGTTCTCAGATACACGCATAGTTTTTAAAGCAATAGCCTCGCCGTGGATTGATAACTGAGCAAGAATCTGATCTTGCAATTTAATTGATGCGTCCATCAAATCCTGAGGTTTTTCTGTACCTTGACCTGCTTGCATCGTAAAGCGATTTATTCTGACTTTTTTCATTCTCTGATCCAACAATACACGAGCTTCTTTTTGCTGCGCTGCATAGGATTTTACCGATAAAATATCTACATTCTGAATAATCGCTGCAACTTGAGTAAATAAAGCAATCTGATCCTCTGAACAATCTGTACACCAAGACAAAGCTTCTGCTCCTGCTCCAAGCATATCTTCAGAAGAGTTCGTATCAATAACAAATTTTTGTAACTTACTGCTGCGATCCTGAATAAAAGAAGACAAACGAGTGGTCACTTCTGTGAAAGCCTTTTTTTTGAACAAAGGCAACTTTGTAGGCTCTGAAGTCGAGTTATTAGGTACGTAAAAATACTGTGCTCCTGTTTGCCCAGACAGAGATACATCAGCTCTTGTGCGATTTTTATAATAATAATAATAAGCCAATATACCGGCTGTTGCCACAGTAATCCCACCAGCAGCAGCAATTTTCTTGATCATTTTTTTAAATCGCGCTTTTCTTGCACCTTTTGTTTTCACAGTATCGTCTAAAACTTCTTGCCCCACCTCACCAGCACGCATAATCACTTGAGGGCAGACGTAATTCAAACAAAACAGGCCAGAGACCAGCCCAGCTACTACAAGCTTTGATATCTTTTGAATCTGTAACATATTAAACACTTTCTTATTGCATGGATTATAAAACCATTACACCTGCCTGCTGCATAATACGCCTTCCGTCAGCTCTCACTCCAGATTGACCTGTACGCATCTGAGCAGGCCCTTGGCTGCGCGGTTGAAATTCTGGTCGAGCTAATATTTCTTGAGCTCTTCTCATGCCACGCTGCACCTCTGGCTGCCGCAATACTTTACCTGCCGCAATGCGCTTTTGCGCTGCGGAGCTCAAAACATACTCGCCCGCTTTACTCTCTGTTATCGGCGCAAAGCTACTCTGACTTACGCTGCTGCGGCCGGATCTGACACTTCCTGGACCAGATTGCTGCCGCTGGCTTGGTGCTGGATCTAATGCTTCAAGTTCTTCTTGCGAGCGCGGACTGACAGGTCCCTGCACGGTTCCTTGCGCTTCTGGTGAAAATGGGTTGACTGCAGGAGCATCTTCAAGCAATAACGGTGCAACTCGTGGGGCACTTAACACAGAAATAGGCCCCTGCCGCATACCACCCCTTCCCGCCACCAACTGACCAACTTGTTGCTGTTGAATGTTAAAACCGGTAACCAAACCATCGGTGATTGCTTGGTTTTGTTGCATAAATCCTTGTGCCATACCTGTATCAATGGTGCCTAATAGTTGCTGTGAATGCTGGTTAAGTAACGCATAAATGTTTGCCATACCCTGCGTTTGTGATATCTCAAATCGTTGCCCGGCTGCACCTATCTCCTGAAGTCCACGAAGTAATTCTTGCCGCTGCACTTCAGTTGCATGCGTGAGAAGTTCTTGGGACTGCGCAACTAAATCGGTCATTTGTGATTTATGGGCATCAAGTGTTTGTAATGCTTCCCGCAGTGAACTCTGTAGTATTTCACGCTGCTCTGTAAATTGCGCCTGTATGTGCTCTTTATGCGCTTCATCACGTGCTTGAGCCATACGCTCCTTACGAAGCAACTCTTGCTGCAATTGCCCATACTCCGCAACCATTTTTGTTGCATGCCCATCAAACATAATACTAAATCTCTCACCTAATGCATCAAATTGCTGCTGCCATAGTTCATACTGCTCTCGCCCCGCACTTTTAAAATCATCAATACCTTGGCGCAGGTCTTGGTGCTGCTGCCTGAGCATTTCAGTAATACGCTCTTGAAAAAAATCGAGGCTGTTTTTAAATGTCTCAAGCGCTACAGTAACCGTACGCTGAATTGTCTCTTCAAGAGTGCGTTTAATATCATTCAATTGCTCTTGGAAAAACTCTTGGTTCTTGGTCATACCGAGCACGTAGTTTTGTTGGGCTTGTTGCAACGCCTCTGCATGCCCCGCTTGCAAAGTAGCTATAGTGCGTGCTTCTTTTTTCTTCATACCATAGGCGGTTGCCCCGCTCGCTATTGCAGCACCTGCTGCAAGTGCAAGCAACTCACGAGTATGCTTGCGCAAAAACGTCCGCGATGCTTTTTGAGACACACGAGATGGTTTAAAAGATGCATGTACTAATCCATTATAAGTAAAGCTCATTACCGTCATACAGACAAAAAATAGTTGCTTCATCATAACCATCCCCGCTT
>JBIKTS010000083.1:0-4014 GCA_044347985.1 Candidatus Babeliales bacterium | reverse complement strand
ACCCCACATGCCATGCAAAATAACTAAAAGCAAATAATGGAATCATAATATGCAAAGTTACCGGGAAAAGAGCTGCATGCCGCCAAACGAGAAGCGCAGCGTATGATGGCAAACCAGTGCCATACAAAAATCCATATATCGATCCTGTAATCATTATTTTAAACGCTGCAAGCATACAAAAAAGGCCGGCGCTCAAACCAGGAAACGCTGACCAAAGGGGTGTTAGCCAAACGGTATATGCATACAACATAAAAAACCTCGCATTTTAATAATGGTTACTGATACAATCTCTTTTCAAGAGAAAACGAAGTATATCAGATAGGGATCAGATATGAACAGACTCAAACCTCATCTTGAGGGAATCATTTTCGATATGGATGGAACCATTATCGATACAGAACAAGTATGGGAGATTGCAATGGCAGACCTTTTGCGTCGCCATAATATTAATCCAAATGCAATCCCGGTAGAAAAAGCGTTTGTTTTTGAAAAAATGGTAGGAATTGGACTTCCTGAAGCAATGGAGCTTCTTAAAGATACTTTTGAAATTGCCCACGTCACAAAACATGATATGGCCCGCTCAGTAATTGTTCAGGTCAAAGAACTCTTGAGGCAAGAAGTTCAATTTATTCACGGGTTTGATGCGTTTCATAAAAAACTAAATCGTGAAGGAATTCCAACAAGTATTGCAACAAACTGTGACGCGGAAAGCTTGCAAAGCTTTATTCAGAAAATGAATTTTAACGACTATTTTGGTGCCAACATTTATTGCGTTGCTGACGTAGACCATAAACCAAAACCAGACCCTGCGCTGTTTTTGCACGCAGCAGACAAAATTAAAGCAAAACCAGAAAATTGCATCGTCTTTGAGGATTCAATTTGGGGATTTAAAGCAGCGGCGGCGGCAAACATGAAGTGCATAGCAATTAAAAACAAAAAAAATGCCGGTTTTTTTGCCGAGCACACACACGGTGCAATCGATTCTTACGATAAAGCTGAAGAAGAATTAGTAAGAATTGTTGTAACATACTTGCGTAAAAATGGCTCTTAATAAGCATTCTTTAAAGAAACCATAGAATTTATTCATCACTATACCGTATCCTAAAAGAAGACATATCTCTGGAAAGGTGTATTTCATGAATATATATCACATTATGATTGTTGGGCTCACCAGCATATGTACCACTGTTGCAGCACCTTCGGGTTCTCCACACGAAAACTATCCTCCCTACCCTCACTCAGACCAAGAGTTACCAAACAGCTACACCATCACCGCAGAACACCTCAGACGTATTATCCAAGAAGAAGCGTACAAGGGTGAATTTGACACCGCAATCAAAATCTCTGGCAACAGACTCACCGTACAAGAAGCAACAGATTTAGCTGAATCTTATTTTAATCAGCTCGCAGACATCTATCCCCAGCAGCAAGAACATTTAGCCGTGCAACGCGCAGCAGTATTAGGACGTCTCGCCGAAATTGACATGCACCAAGGAAACACCAACCGAACTAACGCAGCACGCAGCGTGCTACAACCTGAAAGAAGAACTCCTTCTTTTGGTACTTTCTTAAAAAGACACGGCGGCAAAGCAGGCCTTGCTCTCTATCATGGACTTGATGGCGCTCTGCAACATCAAGAAACGGTAAAAAAAGGTGAAGGCCTCAGCAGTAAAACTGCACGCGACATACATGATGGATTTAAAGACAGTATTGGATTCTCACTTGATAATCAAAACTCAATAAGCTCTATTGCCCGCGCCGTACGCCCTATTACCAGTATTGGCTACGGGCTCACACCATGGGCCAATGAGATTGCAACATCTCGCTTGAATAAATTATTCCCTGAGCATCATCATACTTTTAGAAAACAATCCCCACTCAGCAAAGGAGCGGGACTTGCAAACCTTGCAACGCTTGCCGCCAACGGCATGTACACCTTTGCTACACGCAAAAACAGTACACTCAATGCAAAAGATGCCTATCTTCTCTCATACTTTAACCGCAGACATGGGGTGCCACACGAAATAACCGGATATAAAAAAACTATGTCTACTCTGGCCAAAGCTCGCTGGGTTATCAGAGTTGTTGGGCTTGCCGCTCTTCCTGGGCTGCTTGCAGCATTTTCAAAAGGAAAACATGCTGATAAAAGCATCGCCACATCACCAGCAATGCTGATTGGTAATCTTGCAGGCATAGCTGACTCATTAATGAGCATTTTTGAACGATATCGCACACAACGAATGATCAAACAAATTAAGAAAGTCACCCCACTGGTTGAACAAGAATTGCGGCAACGTCCACCTACCGCAGAAGAAAAGGCAGCTGATCAGGAAGCAGGTGAAACTCTGAACTTTCAAGGTATGTTTGGTGGTGGCTTTTAAGCAACACGGCACCCGGTTAACACCATGATTGAGTGAGGTTTATACTGCGCCACCGCATTGATAAGTACCTCTATTGTTGCACCTGTTGTATACACGTCATCGATCAATACTATCTTTTTACCAGCAAGCGCTTGCACACACGCCTGCTCAGACCACCAATACGAACGCACAAATGAGTTTTTTACATTTTCTTGGCGCGCCGTCGCATCAAGAAGCCGCTGAAACTGTGTCGCGCGGCATCGCCTAAATGGCTGAAGCACTATTGCCTGAGGGTACTGAGCTTGTAAAGTCTTGCCCATCACCCATGCCTGATTATACCCACGCGCGCAGCGCCTGGTCCAATGAAGCGGAACAGGGATAATACAATCGAAAACTAATTCACGCTTTCTACTATAATGAGCCAGTAACATTCCCAGTTGGCGAGCGGCATGAATCTGCTTGCGTTCTTTTGCCCATACCAAAGATTGAATAGGAGGCTGATAAATACTTACTGCATGAATCGGTACCACATACGAAGCAATTGTTTTATACAGTACCGCAGGAACAACTACGCGATCGGCACACTGAACACACAGAACGCTATCAGGCATGACAAGTACCCGACAACCACAACAAAATGATGGGTATAATAATGAAAAGAGCGCTCTCACTCACACACCAAATTAGTGAGTCAGCCACCATAAGAAATGCAGCACAATATTAGTAAGCACCGCAATCATAACAATCTCACCCGTGCTTAACGTAACGCCACCGGTCGCAGTTTTATTGTCATACGCATACACTCGCTGCGCCAAAACGCTGATAAACAACCATGTATGAAATAAACAAAACCCAAAAATCAAAAACTTAATTGTGACGCTAGGCAGCCATGCAAGTGCTATTGCAACACCGGCGATTCGATCAAGCACAATATCTGCCTCACGTTCTTCGGGAATATCACGACGCACAAACCAAGAAATTCCCAGCATTGCAGCCAGAAACGCAAACATACCAAGCAATCCAACAAAACCAGCCACGCCCTGCAGCCACGCAAAAAACCACCATACAACAAAACCAAGCAAAGAGCCCCACACGCGCGCAGCAGGTACAAATCCCACAAGACCTAATGATGCTACCATGTATGCAATATTACTCAGCCTTTGTTTCATAGAATGCCTCACTCACTAACAAAATAAACCCGACAACAATCGCAGCATCAGCCACATTAAATGTAGGCCACGACCAGTGCCCATAATACAATTCTATAAAATCGATTACGCCACCAATACACACACGATCAACAAAATTACCAACCGCACCACCCACAATAAGCCCAAATGCAACATCGGCCATACGACTAATTGCGTAATACCGCCATGCAACAATAAGCAACGCCACTACTATTGCAATAAGTGCAGTGAGCTCCCATGCAATTACACCACGAGCTGATGAAAACAAACTAAAACTAATTCCAGTATTAAACATAAGCGTTAATTTAAATCCCGGGAAAACAAAAAGAGAGTCATGTGTTAAATATTCAGTAGCAAGCATTTTTGTAATACGATCGCCCATGAAGACCATAAACGCCGTTAAGGAAAACAGTAAGTCTGATACTGCAATTTTCATACGCACTCCTTTTTATTCACGTAATGTA
>JBIKTS010000082.1:0-4018 GCA_044347985.1 Candidatus Babeliales bacterium | reverse complement strand
ATCTTGGCCATAGACAGAATATAATGGGGCTGGATCATGAAATGAAACAACATCAGACGCATACGATTCCACACCCAATCCGCTGCATATACATGCCAGAAAAAAGATTTTTTTTAAATATACTTTACTCACGAGTACCTCCTTACACCAAGATAGTACGTCACTTACGACGCGTTCTGATTGGTGTATAGCACTACAAGTAAAGCAGGGTCAATGATGCATACGCTAAGACAAACCAAGTACTGATTGCAAGCTCAATATGCACAACCATCCAGCGCTTACCGTAGCACCGACAGCAATGAGCATCGTACCAAATCCTTGCCAGGTTTGACGGTCAAATAATAACGCCATCACTGAAAGAAAATAAGTGGTAACAATACACAATGCAGCAACCTTAATAATTAAATCAGCCTGCAAAACCACCGCGCACAATCCGGTCAAAAAGCCCACCGTCAGCACAACTGAGCGCCCAGAAACAACTGGTGATGCGATAAGATGTGCAAGACACGACGAACGTACTTTGCGGAGCACATCAAAAAAGAGCTCAGCAACTGACCACACCATCGAATGGAGTGTGCCAAAAATAGCAAAAAATGCGCCAACCCAAATGAGACCACCAAGCCACCAATAACTGGGTAACGCGGTCATAATAACTTGCGAAAATGGTTGCGAAAGTCCCCCAACAAATAATGAACTTTCAATTGCAGCTAATGCCCCCGTAATAAACAACGAAAATAATCCAACAACAATTAATACGGAATATAATGCAGCACGGGGCACATTGCGTTGCGGCTGCTCAACCACCCGATACAACGAAGCAATACTCTCAAATCCCAACAATGAAAACATAATAGTAGGAAGTGAGCTCACAACCGCTCCATAACCATACGGCGCAAATGGTAAACATAATGCCGCTTTTGCATGCATCCAACATACTACGCTCGAAACAAGCATTGGCACCAGCACACAAGCGGCAATCACATACTGTCCCCATGAAGAAACTTCTGCGCCGGCCATAACAAGTGCAACAATAACCGCAAGTAATATAAGCCCAACAAAAGCTGGGTTATATCCTATACAAGCGCTCACCCAAACGCCAAGCTGTTGTGTTAAGAACCCCATTGCAACAATAACTCCAAAAACATACGCAAAAGAAGACAGTAGCCCAACCATATGGCCACCCCACAATGCAGGATACCGATATCCCCATGCATCACCCGGATGTAAAACAGCCAACCTACCGAGTGCAAAAACAATACAGAGAACAACAACTGCAGCAATGCCATACGACACAACACTTGCCATACCAACCGTGCTAGCAAGCTTTGCGGGCATAGCAAAAATACCTGCACCAATCATTGCATTAATACCAATAATTGTTGCTGCGATTACACCAATTTTATTTGCTGCTTCGTGCTGCGCCATATACTCCCTTTTTCTTTTTTATAAATACACTGCTGATACGGTCAAAAATAATGACCAGAGCTCCATCGCCCATAACGTTTGCTGCCGTCCCAAAACCATCCTGCAATAAATACAACGCGGTCATAATGCTCAACATTTCAGGAGTAAAGCCAAATAAAGACTTAAGCAGCGGAAGCATCACAATAATACCACCACCGGGAATACCAGACACCGCAAGCATTGCCAAACATAAATACCCCAAAAATACCACATACACACTCAATGCAGGGATTGCCCCAAAAAACAATTTCATCGTTGCTAAAGCAAACAAAGGAACACAAATTGCATCACCCATTAAATGGATATTTGCTAAAATTGGCATCGCAAATTGCACAAGCGATCGATTACCCGTATTCTTCTCAGCGCATGCAACACTTACCGGCAATGTTGCCACGCTCGACATAGTGCCCAGCGCCGTCAAATAACTTGGAGCTGCAGTAATAATTGCAGGCACGGCGCGCGCCAGTTGCCCACTATGCGCAACACAGTACGCACACGCAAGCCACACAAGCTGCACCACAACTGCTGCTACAAACACAACCCCATATACCCCACACAACTCACGAACAGGAAGCTCTCGCATCATCTTTAAAAAAAATCCAAAAACATACACCGGCAAAATAGGAATAAAGAAATGCGACAACCCACGTTCAAAAAATAATTTACCGCGCGCTATACCGGCCGCCAAAGAAATCTCAGGCAAAAATGGCACTATACCACCAACCACCACCGCCGCAAGCATTGCATAATCAGCACGAAGCACGGAAGGCAAGCCTAATGAAAAGAATGGCTTAATCGTTGAAACAATGTTTGCCATACCCCCAGTGTGCCCGGTATGCGCAAGCCATTCAACAAGTACACTTCCAATACCAAACGCATACAAACCAGTTATTGCGTTAGACACCGTCACTAAAGAAATAAGAAGCGCAACCATAACCAAAGAATTACGCGCAAATGAGGCAATTCCACTCGCAACAAAAAAGAACACGATATATGGCAAGAAAAACTCAAGTGCTTCTTTGATCAGCGAACTCACGGTAAAAAAAACACCGACCGTCGTATTGCAAACAAACATATTTAAAACAAACGCTCCCGCCATAGCAAGCAGCAACTGTACCGGCAACGAACGCATAAAATTTTGCATACAACCCCTTTCTATGACTAATACCCAAGAGCGGCGCATAGTATCACAACATTGCAGAAAAACATATGGTTTAAAAACAAAAACCATTGACTTACAAACACTCATTTCTGGTAATATCAATACATATAGAAATTTTTAAAGTGACATATATCGATAGGGACATGACATATGAACTTGCACAAACTGCTACTACTCTTAATCACCATGCTCTTGCCAGAATTTTCTTGCTTAAATGCTGCCACTGGAGAAAAAATGAGCTTTTTCCGGCAAGAGTATGGTGATACCGCAACACTTCTCAGCAGCAGCACCCGAGAGCTTCGCCAAGCATATGAGTTGCTAGAAACCCTCAGGCGACACTCACAAAACTTAACTGCGCAAAACAATACTATCCTTGCGGGTCACACACGGCTCCCCAAAGACCTTGATGCAATTCGCGATCAAATAATAAAACAACCGCTCATAAACGTGCTCAGCGCAACACCGTTTAGTGACCCTGAAAAACATACTGCCGATTGCAAAACAGCTATTAGCGCACTTGAGTCATACACACACACAATACAAACTACATTACAAACAAACCAAGCACCCGCTCAATCTGCGCCTACACAAGCAGTTGAAGCAATAACAAAAATGTACGACATTCACGCCACCACACACAAACAATCAACTTCAGGTGAGCCAACTACACTTGCAAGTGAACCTAAACTGCCTGAGTCTCTTCCAGAAGCAACACTCACTGCAGATGCAACAATAACTCCTGCAGCGCTACCAACACCTGAGCCTGCCACAACGATCATTCCTGCGGCGACAACACCGCCTACTACAATACAAGAACCTCTTCCTATTCCAGCGCCAACACCTTCTGCGGAATCAACCCACAATCCTACTCCTGCGGCGATAACTCCGTCCATTACAATGCCTGAGCCAGTAGTTATTCAATCATCTATTCCCGCGCCAACACCTGAGTCGCAAAATACTACGCCCACACCACCAGCTACTGAAATAGCTCCTCCGTCAGCCGCAATCCCTGATATTTTTGCTACACAGGCTGCAGGAAATTAAGCATCTCCTATCATAGCAAGATCAATAACTACCACAGTAATATTATCACGACTATGACCACGAAACGCATTGGCAACTAACGCGCGAGCTGAGTATTGAAATGGCTTTAAATCATCAATAAAGCTTTTCAATTTTAAACCTACTGCATTATTTTGCTGACCACAAAAATCGGTATAAGCATGATCCATATTTTCAGAAAAAGCAGCCAATCCCATAGGTCTTGGTGTGTCAAATAATCCATCTGAAGCCAAAACTATATACCGTGCTCTTGCTCGTTGCGCATCAGACAGAGTAATAATTTCAGGAATATTGCTCAATTGATATAAAAGTAAATTATCACTACTTTTG
>JBIKTS010000097.1:0-3316 GCA_044347985.1 Candidatus Babeliales bacterium | reverse complement strand
ATGCGCATAAATGGCTGCCAGCTGTCATCACAGCTCTTTTGTATTAAATCCCATGAATCAGGTGTGTTTGAGGGTTGTATAGAATGCGCACGCGCACAGTCGTCACACAAAAGATGAAAGCTATGATAATGATATAATGTGTGACTAATTATTGTTGCCGTAGCGTGGCGAAATACTAAGGTATGGCGTAACACCATAAGAAAGAAAACCAATGCTGCGCAGGTAATAGCACTATATATAACCAGTTCGACTATCAAAAAACCATTTTTAACCTGATACATATATGTCCTGCTTGCAACATGTCCAGTAGGTATAGGTTATTGCTGGCGCTGGCAGCACCCCATGTGTAGCTCCACACACATATGATACCTCTCGGCTGGGTATATGTTGCTCTTTGTATATCTTGTGACACTCGTGCATAAGGCAGTGCAAGTATGGATGCTTCTGATGTGTATATCCTTCTCGCAAGAGACTTAATGTAATCGCAAGGGCCACTATGCACCCACTGAGAAGAACCAATGATGAACTAATAAAAAAACCATTTTTTTTATAATAATACATCAATCTACCATTGTGTTGACTTGCTTCAGAATTACTTTTTACCCTTGCCACCGTACTATAAAAAGCATCATTTCATCTATGTTTTAGGTATTGCAATGAAACCATTTATCTATTTTTTATCACTCACTGTTTTGTCTTCAGTCACTATTAACCCAATAGGATTTGATGATCTTTTTAGTGGAGATAGCGATCCCTTCGCTGATTTTAACTTTGGTGGTATGGATAATTTCTTTAATGATTCTTCTTTTGATGACGCAGACCCGTTTGAAGCGTTGTTTAATCAAAACGCAACAGCCTCACCCTCATACTTTAGTGATGAACCAACAACTCAGGCAAAAAAAGAAATCACCCCTCCCGTTGCGCAAACTCTTGAAGAAGCGTTTAAAAATTCTATTGACGCTAAAGTAACTAAACTAACTCCACAATATAAAAAAGCGCTGACAGAGTATATTTCACCAGTAATAAGCGAGTTGCAAATACTCTCAAATAACTGTGCAAGTCTTGCTTTGGGCATTAAGCTTCAAACTGAGCTCACTCCTTATACTACTCGTATTTTAGAATCACTTGAGTTGGTTACTAAATTAAAACACAATTCGGTATACCATATTACGTTTCTCACTAAGGAGTTTAGTGCAACGCGAGAAAAAATCATGAAAGCAGCGAGAGATCTCCAGCTCATTAATAATGATTTTACTGCGTTACCTACCGATAAAAGTGATCTTGGAAAAGCACCTGCAGAAAAAATTCAACTCGCGCAAAAAAAGCTTTTTAAAAAAATAGAAACGGCTACAACTAAATTATTACAACCTATTACCACAGAACTCACAAAACTCTTTACGCATAAACAAGCTGAAACTGCAATTAAAGCCAAACAAAAGAAACACAGTGCTTCTATTAAAGGTTCAAGTGCGAGCGCTTCGGGAGGATGGAGTAATACGGCAAACAGCTACTTTAATGATGATTTTAATTTTGGCGGATATGGTGGTGGAAATTCTGGCTGGGGCGACGATGCCGGCTTTTGGAATTCTTTTGACGGATCCGGCTTTGGTTCTTCTTATGGCTGGAATGATTCTTTTGGGGGTGGATATGGTGATTCATGGAATAATTCATCATCATCAGATAGCTGGGGATCATCATACGGCTCTTTTAAAGGAAATAACTCAACAACATCATCCTCACCACAAAGCTCTCAGCGACTAGACTCAGCGCGTTATAACTCTTCTTCAGTTGATGATTTTAATTTTGATTCACCCAAAGAAAAATCATCACATATTGGTGGATACACTCCACCAGCAGAAACTGACATTAATGAGCTCTCTCCGCTAGATCAAATTAAAAAATTAATTCCACTCATGAGTACGCGCATGAAAACTTGGACTCCAGGTCAAAACAAAAATGAGATTAAAAAATTGCTTGAAAAGAGCTCATTTGCTGGTGACATAGAGCGGCTCACTCGCCTCTTTACACTCGTAGCTGAAAACAAAACCGAAATGTCTTCAGAATTATTAAAAAAATATTCTGACTTTAAAGACCTGCTTGAAAAATCAATTGGAATCTGTGTTGACGCTGCAACATATGCCAGCCCTCCATTCGCAGAACTTTTTGAAGAAAATGCACAGTCCAAAAATAAAAATATATCATTACAAGACGTCCGGAATGCTCTTGCAAGCGCAAAGCGTCAGCGAGAATATGCATACCAAAAGTTATTACAACTTTTGGGGGTGATACGGCTGCATGAAGCAGATTCTTCACTCTATCAAGCAATTTTGGGGAAACTTCAAAGACACGCCTATATGACACTGAGACAAATTGCAGAGTTTTTCGAAAAAGAAAAGAAAAAAGAGTTATTTTCTCTCGACCAGCTTATGCAGCTGACTGGCCTTTCGCGCAAACTGTTTCATGAGCCAATTGTTATTGGATATGCGGTCTTAAAAAACATACCGTCCGGCGATGATGACAAAGAAAAAAAATCTGCAACGCCAACCACACATGATATTGTGCACGCGCTCAAAGAAAAACAACAAGAAATTGCTTCATACGTAGTTCCATTGGTTCAGAAAAACTATACGGTTTTTAATGCTGCAATAACGATAATGCAAGATGCAGTTGCGGCAGTACGTGATGACTTAAAATTGGCAGAAGATGAGGAATTTATACCAAATCATATTAGTGCTATCCAAGCGCTTGCCGCAAAAATAGATCGGATTTTATCGAGCGAGCCATATTCCTCACATGAATACGCCAATGAAATTCGTAAGCTTTTATTGCCGTACGACAAAAAGCAATACCAACACATTGAGATTCAACATGCTCTGTTAGCGGAATTAAATCAATGTTGGAACGAAAAAACACTTGATGGACAAAGCATGCAAGAAGAAGATGCCGATGATGAAGCGGATGAAAGCGATAGTCAACAGGAAGAAACTGAAGATCATCCCTTGCCACAGTCCACTCCAGTAATTATGCAAAATACTCCAATAAATACACAATCAAAGCCTATTTTGCTCGATGATAGCACTGAGCAACAACCATTTGATGAAGAAGCTGCAATGAATGATTCATTCGCTCTTGATGACGAGTAAGCACATCTCCCCTAGGGAGATTCTCTTACGCACCAAGAACATGAGCACAACGGCCGCACAATCCTTCTTGATGGCCACTTATTTCCCAGTGCCAGCAACGCGGACACTTACTGCCTTCTGCCTTGCTTACCGTAACAATTGTCTTATCGGACTTTTGTTGCACAACAATACAT
>JBIKTS010000014.1:0-11255 GCA_044347985.1 Candidatus Babeliales bacterium | reverse complement strand
ATCTTCTCCGTCTGGATAAGTAACTTCATCCTCTAAATCTGGCTCAGGGCCTACATCTTGACGAAATTTCACCCGCAATCCTTGTTCTGCAATATCTTCTAATTCATCTAAATCAACAAAATCACCGACACTGTATCGCAATTCTGCTGCGCGCGTTAAAAATAAAGAAAGAGTCTGATTATCATACGTCAATGAATCAGTCTCAGTAAGTGGTTGATTTAAAACATCTCGTTGATCTTTTTGATGCACTGTTTTCCACAACACGCGATCCCCAACACCAAACACAAGTCCTTGCGCAAGCTTATCTTTCTCATCTTGCGCGACTGTCGACATCCCTGCTGATACAACACACATACTAAGTAACAATCCATAAACAATATTGCTTTTATACATAACACTCTCTTTGTGATTACTATTACTGACTTTAGGCATTACACGCCATATCCTTCTAGAGAAAAATGAAATGACACTTGGTGTAAATAGTTTGGAAACATTGCCAATATATCGAGCAGATCAGGCCTACAAAAATAAGCAGAAAAATAAGCAGAGAAAGTATGGCCAACCGATACAAAAATCTTTACAATATCAGCCATAATTTCTTACACAGCCGACTCTTAATTTGTTTAAAAATCACGCTCTTATAAAGCGAAAATCGTTATTCCTATGAAAGGTTACTATGGCGCACAAAGCCCCTCATTTTGTTGTTGAAGGAAATATTGGCGCAGGAAAATCAACCTTTCTCCGCCTTATGCATTCAGAGCTTGGCATTGATGTTGTGTATGAGCCAACTGACAAGTGGCAACGCAAAGACAAAGAAGGAAACCTTCTTGATCTTTTTTACAAAGATACTCCACGATGGGCATACACGTTTCAATCGTATGCATTTATCAGTCGCATCCAATCACAAATCGAGCACGAAGCAACAACAACATCAATTGAACCACAAATTTATGAACGCTCGGTATATTGTGACCGCTACTGTTTTGCAAAAAACTGCTACGAACTTGGCTTTATGAGCGCCCTTGAATGGAGTATTTATAAAGAATGGTTTGGGTGGTTGGTTCAAGCGTACACCAAAAAACCAAGTGGTTTTATTTATTTGCGCACCACACCCGAAGTATGCTTTGAGCGCATTCAAAAACGATCTCGCTGTGAGGAATCATCAATACCACTTTCTTATCTGCAAGCACTTCATGACCGCCATGAAGAGTGGTTGATTAATAAACTTGATGTCCTTTCATCTCTGATCGACGTTCCAGTATTGGTGCTAGATTGCACGAAAGAGTTTGAAACAGATTCTGCAGCGCGTGATGCAATGCTCAAACAGGTACAAGCATTTGTGCGTGAAGTATGTACGCCAAAAATTACCGCTACTCCTGTAGCTGCGATTCCATCGTCTCAGCAACAGTCGCAACAAATTTAAGAACTGTTTACGTTTGAATAACTATTCGAAAAGACATCGCCTCGAGGAATGCTCCCTTGCCGAGTCCTTACTCCGTCTTCGCGAGCGCAAGCGACGCGATCCAGCATTAATTAATAAGTATGGATTGCTTCATCACGTTGCTGCTCGCAAAGACGATCAAGTTCAAGCTCTTCAATAAGGACCAGCATACTGAGACAATTTCGTCTTCGCGAGTGCACGCGAAGCGATCCAGCCGTAAATTCACATAAAATTACTTCTGATTAAACAACTCTTTCATAGTCGTTAATGCACCAAGCATTCCTGAAGCCTCGTACGGCACTACAACTGTTTTACCTTCAGAGCCTTTCATCATTTCTGGAAGCACCTTAAGATAGTTAATTGCAATCATATATGGGAATGGATCACTGCCTGGTACCACTTTTTGAAGCATTAAAATAGCTTCTGCTTCCGCTTGCGCATGTTTCAATCGCGCTTGAGCCGCTCCTTCTGCAGACATAATAGCCGCTTCCATTTCACCTTGCGCGGTGAGAATAGCTGCCGCTTTTTTACCTTCAGCTTCAAGAATTAATGCGCGACGATCACGCTCTGCACGCATCTGTTTTTCCATGGCATTGCGAATATCGAGCGGAGGATTCACTTCTTGCAATTCAACACGATTAACTTTTACGCCCCATTTATCGGTCGCTTCATCAAGAATAATCCGCAACTTTGCATTAACCTGATCACGTGACGTTAATGTTTCATCAAGATCAAGAGAACCAATAACGTTACGGAGCGTTGTCTGCGTGAGTTTCTCAATCGCTTGCGGCAAATCAGATACTTCATAAATTGCGCGCTTAGGATCGGTAATTTGATAATACAGCAACGCGTTAATTTCCATCGTGACGTTATCACGCGTAATTACATTTTGCTTAGGGAAGTCATACACCGCTTCACGCAAATCAATCCGTTCCACTGGTATAATGTAACGATACGGATGGCGGCTACCAGGCTGATCTTTCAAGAACGTCCAATTAGTCATCCGTGCTCTATCCATAAATGGAACAATAAAATGAATACCAGAAGTCAGCATCTGGTGATACTTACCAAAACGCTCAATAAGCACTACTTCTGCTTGGTTGATAATATATGTCGATTTTGCTAGCACAATAAATAAGAATAAAATAAGCACAGCTAAAAACACCGCTGCAAGAGGCAGCAAACCCAATATAAATTCCATCTAATTACTCCTTTGTTATATCAAGAGAAACAACTAATCGATTACCTTCAATGCGAAGCACCTTAACTACTGCGCCCTCGGCGCACAGCATAGAAGAGCTTGCAGCCCACTGCTCCCCTCCAACTTTTACACTTCCTGATTGAAGAGGTGAAATCTCAGCAAGAACAACTCCCTTTTTCCCTTGAAGTGCATGAACATTAGTCGGTGCATGTACCGAATCAGTAAACTGCTTTAATCGGCGCCGCATTGCGAAAAATTGAATGAGAGATATGCCGAGCGCAATACCGCTTTGCCACCAGAACGAATATCCAAGCACTGCAGCAAGCGCCCCAAATAATGATCCAAACGCAAATGAAATAAAAAAGAAAAGTCCCGGAGTAAGCAGCTCAACGAGCAATAAAAGCACGGCTGCAAGGAGCCACATAATACTTGGCGACAAATATTCCATAAAAGCCTCATATAATAATTATGTGTACAAAATAAACACATGATTATGGTACCATAAAGCTTTACAAAGTACTATGCAAACAAGGGACCATCAGCTTTCAAGTCTTGGCAAGCCTACGAAGCGATCCAGTCTTAATTAATAATTTTGGATCGCTTCGATATTCCATACCTCGAAAAGACACAGTTGATTCTATCTGCCAAGCCTAGAACACTAAAAATCATTCATATCAAGCGCACCAGCTGATTGATACTCTGTCACCCGCGTTTCAAAAAAGTTCTTTTCTTTCTGAAGATCAGTTGATTGCGCCATCCATGGAAACGGATTTTCTTGCATATACACTTCGGGAAGCCCAATGCGCGCTAGCCGTCGGTCAGCAATATGCTGCACATATTGCACAAACTGTTCTGCATTGATTCCAAGCATTCCCTGAGGGCACGCATCTTTTGCATACCGCGCTTCCAGATACACCGCTTTTTTAATCAGTTCCACCAGTTCATTTTGAAATTCTGACGTCCAAATTGCAGGATGCTCTTGTTTTAACGTATTGATAATGTCGCAGCCAAATGCCAAATGCAAACTTTCATCGCGCATGATGTATTCAAACTGCTCACCAATCCCAAGCATTTTATTTTGTCGCTTGAGTGCAAGCATCATGGCAAACCCGGCATAAAAGAATACGCCTTCCATGATAACGTAAAATCCTACAATATTACGCACGAGCTGCTGCACATCCTCAAGTGTATGTACCACAAACGTAGGATCCAAAATCTGCTTAGTCAACTCAACAACAAAATCATCCTTTTCTTTAATTGATGGAATAGTTTCATACATACGATAAATTTCATCCGGATCAAGTCCCAAGCTATCACAACAATAAATAAACGTATCAGTGTGCACTGCTTCTTCAAATGCCTGACGAAGCATGTACTGCCGACACTCAGGATTAGCGATATGTCGATACACCGCCATCACAATATTATTAGCAGTCAACGATTCTGCTGTTGCAAAAAAACCAAGGTTCCATAAAATCAAGCGTCGCTCATTTGCAGAAAGCGCATCGCGCGACTTCCATTGCTCTACATCGGCCTGCATAGAAATTTCTTCCGGAGTCCAACTGTTTGCAATTCCATCTTTGTAGTACTGACGAGCCCACGCATACCGAATTGGTAAAATTTTATTTGGATCAGTATATTGCGCATTTTTATCTAGTTGAATAAGTGACATATCATTTCCCCTCGTATGTTATTGGCACGATTCACAATCTGTTTTTTCAATTCCACATGTTTGCAATGCTTGCGCATTATCAGCAACAGGTGCTGCATATTCACGCTTTTGAGTAAACCCAAACTCTTTTGCATCGAGTGTCGATTTTTCAATTTGCGTTGCACCCAACGTTCGAAGATAATAGGTACTCTTCATCCCCTGCCGCCATGCAGCAAAATATACTTCATGAAGTTTTTTGCCTGATGTTCCTTGCATAAATACATTATGTGATTGACTTTGATCAATCCACTTACTGCGCAATGCACTCAAATGCACAAGCCATTCTGGATCAATCTCAAATGCTGTTTTGTAGAGAGCCTTAAGCGAAGAAGGAATCTGCGCAATATGCTGGATAGATCCATCATAATATTTGATACGCTGAGCCATGTCATAGCTCCACAATCCTTCTTTTTTCAAATCTTCAACTAAGTACCGATTAAAAATAGTAAACTCGCCTTGCTGATTTGCTTTTACATATAAGTTTTTATAAATAGGCTCAATACACGGCATGCATCCAGAAATATTTGCAATCGTAGCGGTCGGAGCAATCGCCATAGTATTTGAATTCCGCATACCATAGGCTTTTACTGCCGCACGAACTTTTGACCAATCTTTACGAGAAACTCTATTCACGGTAATCGCTTCACCCCGCTCACGCGCAAGCACATCTAAAGTATCAAGAGGAAAAATACCACGATCCCACTTAGACCCTTTAAACGAACTGTATGCTCCCTTATCTCGTGCAAGCAATGCAGAATAGTAGATCGCATAATATGAAATAGTCTCCATGACTTCGTCACAAAAATCGGCCGCTTTCTGAGCTTCAAATGGAATGCCGCACATATACAATGCATCTTGCAGCCCCATTAAACCAAGTCCTACTGGCCGATGCCGTAAGTTTGCTGTTTTTGCTTCCGCTGTTGGATAAAAATTAATATCAACAACATTATCAAGCATATTCATAGCAGTCTGAATAGTAGACGCCAAAAATTCTTCATCCACAGCACCATTGCGAATATGTTTGCCCAGATTAATTGAGCCCAAATTACACACCGCTGTTTCCTCAGCCGAAGTATTAAGCCCAATTTCTGTACAGAGGTTAGTACTATGAATAACACCAACATGATCTTGTGGTGAACGAAGATTAAAAGCATCTTTAAATGTTACCCATGGATGCCCTGTTTCAAACAGTCGGGTAAGCATTTTTTTCCATAATTGTTTTGCTTCAATTTTTTTATACTGAACTATGATACCTGCAGCAACATCAGCTTCATACTGTTCATATCGTTTTTTAAACGCTGCGCCATACAAGTCATGCAAGTCAGGCACATCACTTGGAGAGAACAATGTCCACTCAGCATTTGCTTCCACCCGTTGCATAAATAAATCAGGTATCCAATTCGCTGTATTAATATCGTGCGCTCGTCGCCGCTCATCGCCCGTATTACGACGAAGATCTAAAAAATCTTCAATATCAAAGTGCCATGTTTCTAGATACACCGCCGTCGCGCCGCGCCGCTTGCCACTGCGATTAATAACTGTTGTCACATCGTTGACCAACTTTAAAAATGGCACCACACCTTGGCTATGCACATCGATACTTTTAATCAAAGAACCAGTCCCTCGCAAATTCGTCCAATCGTTTGCAACACCACCTGAATATTTTGAAAGCTGCGCATTATCACTTAAACATTTAAAAATATGCTGCAAATCATCTGATATCGTAGTCAAATAACACGAACTCAGCTGTGGCCGCATAGTCCCTGCATGCAATAATGTAGGAGTGCCTGGCACATATAATAACTGTGAAAGCATATTATAAAATGCTATTGCTTTATCAGTACGCTGCTCAATCGATTCTCCAAGAGCAACACCCATTGCAACGCGCATCCAAAAATATTGCGGAAGCTCAATGTGACGGCCATCAACCCGCAATAAATATTTTTCATAAATTGTTTGCAGCCCCATAAATTCAAATAAGTGATCGCGCTCTGGTCGCAAAGCAAGAGCAAGCGCTTTCAAATCAAACGTGGTAAGCAATTCAGGCGTCAACACTGCACGCGCAACACCACATTCTAAAAAAGATGCAAACCCGTCGTAGTAAAAGCGTGATTCTTGCGCTGAATCTGTCGAGCGGCCAAAAACTTCTTTATAAAGCGCAGCGAGCAATAATCGCATAGCAACGATACCATATGCCGGCTCTCGCTCAATAAACGATTGCGCTGCAAGCACTAACGCTTTTTCAATTTCTACGGTCGAGATACGATCAAAAATATTTCTTTCAAACTCAGCGCGCAGCAACCCTCGATCAACAACCGACTCAAGTCCCTGAACTGCTCGATCAAGCACCTTCATAACTTTTTCAACAGAAAATTCTTCACTCTGCTTGTTGCGCTTAATCACCACCATCGCAACCACTTTTCCCGCCTGAGTATGACTCCCAAAAGTCTCAGCGTGACCGTGCTCTTTTTCTACGCTATAGCGCATAAAACCCCCATTTAAAGCTTGTTTTTAATTAGTCTGCTGTTTTCTTTTTTAAGACTAACGAGGCTTTCTGAGAAGCGCAAGGAGAACTTTTTTTTGTTCCGAGATGGATTATAACAAACTCAAAAAAGATAGTCGTTTCACAAAAAATAAAATGTCGCTCTCGATACATCTAGAAAATTGTTTTCTGAGTGCATCAAAACACATTTAACTTGTCTTGCTATATAGTTGATTAGAATTTTTCAGATGCAACATTGGTTGACTCTTGTTTTTCATAAAAAAAAATCGCTACCTTACTCGCATCCTCTCTTCATTCGTACGGACATAAAGGATTTGTATGTATTTTTGGTTACTTTTTTCGCTCAGTTGCCTCAGCACATTACCGGTCTGCTCTGCAAACCCGCATGACCGCTATAATCCATACCGCAAAAAAACAGAGCCCTCTGAGCATACTCCACAAAAAGAATCACACGCATCACATCGGCAGACCGAACTCCCAAATCTTGCTGACGCGCACGAAGCACCAGAGCCTGCAGACATTCTTGCTGATGATGATGCCTACCTTGAATATAAAATATCTCACGAACCAGATACTACGCCACATACACCACTGGGCGCTATTTGCTTAGAAATCGATGAGTACTGTTCATATTTTATTGAGCATTGCATGACTGATGATGCACTAAAATCACAGCGGCAATCTCTTACTCTGTTTTGTAATCTCCTCCAATTACTTGCAAACTTGGCAGATGCTGATTGTGGGATCGTTCGCCTCCATCATTACCTGCTCAATCTTTCGTCACTTTCTCAAACGCTCTATGCAACAAGCAGCTTAGATAATCACATAGTAAACCATCAAAATGATTATCCTTTTATAAAAAAACTCCAACAAACAGTACGCTCGCAAGATGAAATTACCTTTTTCATGCAATACACTCTCAGAACTCCTGCTGCAGGAAAAGAGACCGTCACCGCCTTGTTTGCCGAATTGCAAACATTTGCACACTATAAGCTGCATGCTATTTTAGAAACATTCCAGCATGACACCTATACACTCTTGCACCGAACGCAACATCCAGAAATGCAATCTTCTCAAGATACAACCATACTGGGATTTGAACGCAGTAATATTCATTGGCTTGGATGGCTGTGCAAGCATGCAGCTACCACCTGCCTCGATCTGGTGCAAACACTTCCCTCTTCCCCGCTTCTTGCGCATACCAGCTCACTGATGAATCAAATTCAGCTCATGCTTTCCACAATGGCTCTTACCTATACCCACCTGGGAACCAATACCGTACGCAGCCAAGATAGAAATACTCTTGCCTCGCACTATGCAAAACTTATTACATACATGGAGCCCAGCGCGCCACGGCGCGGCCTCACCTCATATTTAGTATCCACACAAACGCTGCCAACACTTGAACAAAAACAAGATTACTTAGAAACCATCTTTGCGAGCGAACAGGCAAGCACTCAGCTTTTACAAGAATTCTTTCCCGCATTCAACGACATACTCGATCACAATCTTTCTCAATTCTGCGCCTTGCTGACCGAGCAAGTGCTCACTATTTTAAAAACGCGCTATTGGATGCAATCATAACTGGAGAGCTTATGCATATTTCATTTCTCATTAAAAGCGCACTGCTTGCTGGTATTCTCTGCACCAGTGGATGCTCACTCTCACACACCAGCGGAATAACAACGCTTACTAAGCAGCTGACCGCGCTCAAAGATGCAATCAGTGCATGGTGGTATAATACTCCTCAGCAGATTCAAACTATGCAAGCCTCTCAAGAAGCCAGAGAAAAAGGATTTTATGACGCGTATACAACCGATGGAATCCCTGACGCTATTGCGCGCATAGCAGCACATATAGACCGACTCATTCAAGACATAGAAATTATTAAAAACACTCTCACCCACGCAGCCGAAGACGTGCACTCTCAACTGGTAACAGCAAAAATCACCCGCAAGAATGAAATCATTACTTATCTCAAAGCACACGATCTCGTACTAGAAGAATTCACCAAAAAAGCCCTATATAAAAAAGATATTAAATTATATAAATTTGTAAATGTACTGAGAACCAGGGCTTTTTTATTTGAACAAGCACTCTAAGATCGATATACTCATTAGCGATTCTTCTTTCACATTAATCGCTTGTACTGCTTATGTTCATACTCTTTCTCTCTGCACTCATTTTTGTCTGCTCGTCTGTTCCCGTAAATATCTATGCTACTGACGAGCCCGAACAAGAATTAGAAGACTTCCAAGACCACTTTGCATCTGAAGATTTGGTATATGAATACCAAACGCAGGCATACGATATACTTCATATTTTTCAAGACCATACATGGGTTCCTGCCCAGCATGTACGGTCACTTGAATTAATAATCAATCGCCTCAATAATAATCCATCGCCACACACGCTCAAACCTATTCATCAAGTACTGCGGTGCTATCAAGCACTTGCCTTTTTATGTACCGAAAAAAAAACTATTACTGCGCAGCCTTCTAAAAAACAGCGTGCCATGCTCACACTCCTCGCACGTCGCGCAGAAGTTATTACAAAAATTGGACATGCCGCGTATCCGGCCGCACTTGCAGCATTAATTAACTATAACTTAGCTGCGTACTTGCACCACGAGCCAACGCCAGAAGAAGTAGCGTATTACCAAGAACAAGAAAAAATGCTTATCGAAAAACGAAACGCTGCACTCAACACACTCAACCAAGAACTGTTTGAAATAGAAAAACAAATCCTCAAAGATCCTCAGAGCAAATTTGTACGCTATGCAACTCCTCTTATGACAATTATTGGAGCAGCTGCCCTCTTCGTTGGTGTTGTTCGAGGAATCGACGCAATTCGTGCACGCAGCGCAACGACACACAACAAAAGAACCCTTATTGTATAAACTTCCTGCTTAACCAAACACTACTGCGCTGAAGACAAAAATGCTAATGCTTGTCGCAGCAAAATACTTAGGTCAGGATATTCTCCCCCTTCATACAGCCCTGCAATATATGCAGTGGCACGGGTTGTCTCTTGCTTTGAATAACTCAGATTAAGCAGTGCATCCTGCATATGTTGCAACTGCAACGCTGTGGTATTTCTCATTGCAGATGTAGCTGTAAGCACACCAACCTTATCTTTTAATTCATACACAATTAATTCTGCTTTTTTTGTCCCAATTCCCTGACAACTACTGAGTCCGCCGATATTGCCAATCATAATGTCTTGTATAATGTCAGCCGACTTCTTTTGTCGCAGTAAGGTCAATGCGAGCGCAGGACCGATTTTTTGACAGGTAAGCAAAAGCGTAAAAAGTTGCCGAGAAAGCTCATCAGCAAACCCAAAAAATGATTGCCCTTTTTCTGCACTCCAGTGGGTATAGACATATACAGTCACCGCTGTATTACAAACATAATAAGATCCATCTGGCACTTGAAGCCCAAATCCGATCCCTCCTGCCATAACGGTAATAGTGCGCTCGCCAGTTGCTGCGACAGTTCCTTGTAGCCGTTCAATAATCATACACTCCCTTACTGCATTTCAGAAAAATCAAACGTCAAATCATGTGGTGCTTTATTGCGCGATGCAATAGTTAATGTTACCTGCTGGCCTCTCACATCACGCTTCGGAATAAATAACAATGTGTGAGTGTCTCCATATGGAATAGTAGAAATACTGGTTAACCGATGCTGACCATCAGCAAGTAGCACCTGCTTTTCAAGTTCTTGGTAGCCTTCAATGCCCAAAGATTGTGATTCTATAATATGCAATCCCAAATTAAGCCCTATAAAGCCAACAAAGTAGCTGAGTGGATCAGGCGCAATATATGAAAGTCCAATACCAGCCGGAACAATAAAAAGAAAGTGGGCAACTGAGTGTAAAAACGTATGAGGATTGAAAAAAGTTTCAATTTCTTTGCGCGTTGGAAGCACATGCCCAATAGGCTGAATCGTATAGAGAGCACTGCTGGTATTATGCGTACGCACATAATACACATTATACGTTTTAAGCAGTGTGTCGACATCACAAAAAAGCTCTTTAACTTCAGGCACCGAGACTTTTTTTACTCCAACAGAAACCTCTTCATATTGCTGCTTTTGCTGAATATACGGCACATCAAATAAAATATCTTGCGCCCGCTTCAAAGGTGCACGTCCTCCACACCCAGCAAGCATTATCATCGCAATCAAACATACACTTAATCGCTGCATACACATTTCCCTTCTTTAAAGTCTATGTACCAAACAAATAACCTCTGAAGCGATACTTTATCTGATTATCAACAGCACACGCTCCTCTTCTTAAATACTTGAACTTTGATACACTACCGCCACTCCGCATCGTCTGTCACCGGAAAGAGTCAGTATGAAAAATATATCTATCGCAATTGTTGGATTTTCCC
>JBIKTS010000080.1:0-4273 GCA_044347985.1 Candidatus Babeliales bacterium | reverse complement strand
GCTGACTGCCTGCAGGTTTATACGGAGCAACAAGTTTAAATTTCTTTGTTTCTTCTGACATGACATCCTATGCAAAAAGTAAGTTATATAGCGTACCATTCTCATACAGCGATCGCAAATCATCTCGAGCAAATACATCCTGGGTGGTTCAACTCGCATGCTGGATGGTGCGCAATAATAATTTCCCTACTCTTACATGCTTATACATCTCATACACACGCACAACGCATGTTTTAAACTCCTCATTCTCTTTCAATCGAGTAATGGTGATAGTATTATCATAGGTAAAACACAGTTCGATTATGAAATCATACAATTCTTTAGTCAGCACCCTCTCTTCGTACGCCGCCATCAACATGCGCAGTCCATTACTAAAAAAAGAATCTTGTCGCCTTTTAATAGTCTTGGAATTCAAAAATTTTTGCCAATCTAGATACCATCCATCTATATTCGAACACCAGTCTTTGCTCACCACTCCTTGCCCAGGACTTCCCCCAGGAGGGCCTAAAACTTTTTGAGCGGCCCGTAGCGGTGTGCTCGGTGACTCAACCCATGAACCAACGGGAGTCCTTACGCCTGATTCTGTAAGTATTCCACTTCCTAATGCGCTCCCATTCATAATATCGTCATCATTGATAAGACCAGGCGTACTTACAAAGTCAGTCGACTTGAATTGACTCTTTTTCAACGCACATAGAATACCTACTGTTGCAAGCATTCCACCCACTAAACTCAGCCCAACAATCCAATTACGTCGGGTATGCTTCACTAGCTGCTTGAGTGGCACCACTAATTCACGCTGTGTAGCAAGCGGAAGCGAAGACCGCTGAACACTTCTACAAAATTGTTGGAGCTCCTTGCGCTGGCCTTTACACAGTACACCTTTTTGAACAATCAGTGCATGCAGCCAGGCTCGATACTGCAGAGCAAAATCGACCGGCACAGTTTTCAATATATCAGAACCACTCAAAGCAACATCTAAATCTTGCTCGAGCAAAATCGATTGTTCTGCAGTCCTGGCCGTGAGTCCCCCACTCACTATAAGCGTACTTAGAAATAAAATTTTAATACGATAACAGATTACTCTTCTCATTCAACACTGACTTCAGGAATCAAAAAATTTATGTACTCTAGAAGTAATTTACCAAAATCAGACTCTTGATGCTGAATCCTTAACGCATTGACTCCAGCAAACGTCGATTCGTTTGTCCTCAACCTCTCTACTACCTGAGCTTTGGTATAATTAACACACAATTCAAGAATCACCTTATGCAGCTCATCACTCAGTATGTTTTGTTTAAATCCAGCAATCAACATTTTAAGCCCCATCTCCAACAAAAAATCACGCTGTGTATCGGTCTCTCTGTACTGCAAGGTTTTTTCCCATTGGCTCAAATCACCAGGCGTGAATGCCTTCGAGTTGCCTTTTGATGTCAAAGCCATTCCCGGACTTCCTCCAGGAGGGCTTAAAAATTTTGGATCGGGGCGTAGCGGTGTGCTTGGCGGATTACCGCCTGAACCTAGCGTTGTTTCAGGTATTCCACTTGCTAATGCGCTCTCATTCACAATACCGTCACCAAGCCTCCTGCCAGAGTCAGTCGACTTGAATTGACTCTTTTTCAATGCCCATAGAATACCGACTGCTGCAAGCACTCCACTCACTAAACTCAACCCAACAATCCAATTACGTCGGGTATGCTTCACTAGCTGCTTGAGTGGCACAACTAATTCACGCTGTGTAGCAAGCGGAAACGAAGACCGCTGAACACTCCTAAAAAATTGTTGGAGCTCCTTGCGCTGGCTTTTACACAGTGAACCTTTTTGAACAATCAGTGTATGCAGCCAGACTCGATACTGTAGAGCAAAATCGACCGGCACAGTTTTCAATATATCAGGACCACTCAGAGCAACGTCAAAATCATTATTGAGCAAAATCGATTGCTCTGCAGTACCTGCAGTCAATCCCACGCTCACTATAAGCGTGCTCAGAAAAAATATGTTTGTAAACATCAGAAAATTCCCCCTATGCCAATGTATTCTAACACTCTTTCGCCTCAAATTGACAGAGCAAACAAGCGACTGTTAGAATCATAAAAGATATTTATTTTCATTACTGTAACCATAAACAAATCATCCTTATGAAGCATTCCATAAAAAAACAAAATCCGGTTCTTGCTCCCCTGCCGCTTTTAGCCATGGTTATCAGTACATTTACCATGATTGGCATTGGCTTTTTTACCATTGCATACCACAAACCACAAAGCACTACTTCGGCTCCTATCGTTTCGCAATACACCTGTGAAAAATGTGGTCTACCTAATGTGTTTAATAATGCTTTGGAAAACAAACCAATTGAAGGACAAGACAACAGCGGCAACTTCCGTCCCGTTATTCTCAAAGTAATGAATGGCCGCTATCGTCATATCATCGAAACAGAACGCCTACTTCTCAGAGAAGTAACACTCGATGATCTCTCAGAACTTCATACATACTATACAAAAATCGAAAACTCAGCATCAGCTACTTGGGAAGTCCATACAACCGAAGAAGAAACTAAAAAAGAGATCGTCGAGATTATCGAAAACTATAGAGCTGGCAAAGAAGCTCATTGGGCCGTATGCGATAAAAAAACAGGAGCCATTATGGGACTGGGGGGAATTTTTGGCTATATCCCAAAACACCACAAAGCAACAATGGGATGGGGATTTGATAGTAAATACTGGGGAAATGGATACGCAACAGAGCTCGGCCGCGCATGCGTGGAATATGGTATGAAGTATTTGCAACTCAACCGTATTGATGCGGTTGTTCGAGTAGACAATATTGCATCACGCAAAGTGCTGGAAAAAATCGGCATGTCACTGTCCGCATGCTTCCGCCAATACTGGAAAGTCAAAGGAGAACTACTCAGCCATTATCAATTTGTGATTCTCAAAAAAGATATCCTGCGCCAACTTAAACAAAGCAAGGTTTAATCATGAATAAACACTTTGCCACCATTGTGGTGACTCTCAATGCCATCATCAGTATTGGATTTTTAAGCCTTAACAACTGGCTCCCGCCAGTGCCAGAACGTCTTGAAGAAGTAGTTGAACAACGAAAAGTAGCAGCCACACTCTGCCGAAACTGTACAGAGTCCATAGACCTCTCAAGTGGCGAAGCAAAAATTGATGGAAAAATTGACGACAATGCACAAGCAGTAAAATGTATTATAACCGCCGTTGATAATAAACCAAAAAACCCTGACGACGCCTGGCTATATTTTGAAACACCACATTTACTTTTCCGTGGCATACGAGCAACAGATGTCGATGCACTCTATGCATATGCACGCAATCCTGAGGTAGCTGCTCGCAATACTTGGGCTCCATACACCAATAAAATAGAAGCTTTCGACTTCATTCAGAAAACAGTTAAAGGATATAAAGAAGGATATATTCTTCACTGGGGGATCGAAGAAAAAGAAACTGGCACATTTATTGGGACAGCGCATATATGGCCATATGATATTCATACAATGGTTGGATACACGCTCGCCAATACCGCCTGGAACAAAGGATACGAACTAGAAATTATGCAAGCATTAATTGAAATGTCTCTGGTAGTTTTTAAGCATAGCCGCATTACAGCACTTGCTCGCTGCGATGATTCCTTCTCACAAAACATACTCAAGCAGGCTGGCATGAGCTGTGAAGGGATTGAGCCTGATTACAAATACATAAACGGTAAGTATGTTTCAATGTATCATTACGCTCTTCTTAAAAAAGAAGTTGATCCAACAGTAATGCAAGAAAGTGTGTTTCGAAAACGAGCAAAATCAAAAGCCTAACTGCTGACAAACTGCCGCAAATACCACTTCAAGTTGTTGCTGCTCGACTGATGGAAACTTTTCAAGAACATAGTGTGGCACCTGATTTTTTTCAGTAGGGCGATCAACACCAAGCCGAATGCGCCAAAACTGCTCACCACATGCTGCTATTAATGATCGCAGCCCATTATGCCCCCGGGCGCTTCCCCCAAGCCTCATGTGAAATGTACCAAACTTTTTTTCAAGCTCATCATGCACAACAACCATCTGCTCTGGAGTAATCCCTTTTTTAGCAAGCGCGGGCCATACCGCTCCTGAACTATTCATAAATGTTTCTGGTTTAACGAGCAGAACCGATTGGCTACTGATATTCACGAGAGCCATCTCACACTGCGGCCCCGGCTTCCATGACGCGCCATACACGCGAGCAAGATAATCAACAAACAAGAATCCGATATTATGACG
>JBIKTS010000079.1:0-4276 GCA_044347985.1 Candidatus Babeliales bacterium | reverse complement strand
AGAGCACCCGAACAATAGCGATATCTTTAAGCCCGGTTTCTTCAGTGATCTCTCGCAAAACTCCATCGCTCCATGATTCTTTAGTGTGGAGCTTTCCTCCTGGAAGTTGCCAGCGACCATCAGGAAGCTGAAGAAGTAAAATTTCATAGTCGGGGTTAACGAGAAAAACCGCTTGAGTAATGAGTGATTGTGCTTCTCGTGTATGTATCATACGTTCTTTTCGTCCTTTGCAGGGTTTCCTTGGTTGCAGAGGGTTAAGAGTATAAGTGAAACACTGGTCCCGATGGCAATGCTTGCAAGAAAACCACTTTGTGGCCAGATACCACTTATTAAGCATGCTGACAGCGTACCAAAGAAAATAGGAAGAATATAAATAAGTTGTGTGTATACATGTTCAATATGTACCGATCCGGTGCTTGCAGAACTCATAATAGTAGTATCTGAGATTGGGGATACATGATCGCCAAGTACTGCACCTGAAAGGATTGAACCGAGCATTGGTAAGAGGAGTGGCACATCTGCAATGGCAGCAGGTGCTGTAAGATGAGCAAGTTTCATAAGCATTGGTACTGCAATAGGAATGATAATACCGATTGTTCCCCATGAGGAGCCCAAAGAGTGCTGGCACGCTCCAGAGGGGAACAGTATGTGCAAGGAGCATTGCGATGTAGTTGCCGGTATGAAGGTCTTGATTGAGCATGTTTCCAAAGGTCCAGCACAGGAATAAAATTATCATTGCGGGTGCCATGAGATTAAATCCTTTTTTCATAAGCGCCGGTACTTGCGTAATATCAAGAAGGGATCGCGCATACAAATAGATAATGCTGACTATAAGGGAGACAATGCTTCCGATAGCAAGCGCATAGGCTGCTTTGGCGGTGCGCAATGCATCGATAAAGTTATGAGGCCCACCAAAGAGATTTGAGCCGCCAGAAGCCAAGAGGGCAATGAGGGTTACTATCATAAAGAGTAAAATTGGTGAGACAAAGTCAGTCAGTGTTGCATCTGGATTGGTCTGAGCAACTGAAGCGACTTGGAGTGCTTTTTCTTTATTTTTGAGTGCATTTAATTCGTGGGTACGCATAGGGCCAAATGAGATACGTTTTGTGACGATAAACCAGGCACTTGCCATTAAAATGAATGAATAAAAAATGTAGGGCAGCAATGCGAGATAGGTGAGGAATGGATCGCCAACAATCACAGTTGCTTCAGTCACTGTTTCGGTAATGCCTGCGCGTTGAATTTGTCCCATAATGACTGCAACCCAGCTTGAAATTGGCATAAGTACTGCGATAGGCGCTGCCATTGAATCGATGAGGAATGCAAGTTTTACTGGGGGTACTTTAAAGCGATCGGTAATAGGTCGCATGATAGAGCCAACAGTAAGTGTGCTGAAATAGTCATCAAGAAAGAGGACTAAAGAAAGTAAAAGACTTGCTTGTTCTACTTGGCGGGCTGTTTTTAGCTTTTTGCTGATCATATTGGCATATGCTTGCGCGCAGCCGGTTTGATCCAGAATTGCAACGATGATACCGAGATTAATTAAGAATAAAAAGATGAGTAGTGTTTGGCTGTCACTAATTGTGCTCATGCTTGCTAATGAACCAATGTCGGCTGTCGCCCAAAATTTGCTCATAAGCATTTGTAGCCCGCCAAGCAGGCATCCATTACTTGCAATAACTGCAGCAAGGCAGAGACCAATAATTAAGGCGGTGACAATACGGTGCGTGAGAATTCCAAATCCAAGTACAATAAGTGGTGGAACTATAGATAAAAAAGTAGGTGCAATCGATTCGTGCATAATAAAAACCTAGATATAATAAAAGTATAAAAACAATGGTGTAGGATACTGGTTTTTTTATTTTGATACAATCGATTGGTGAGTTGTCATCCCGTTGTTTGAGGTGTGAGCATTCGATTTTCTTGTTTTTGGTATGAAAAGATAAATCCTTCTTCTTTATAAAGTTCAAACCATGATACTAGTTGTTGTTCATGAGCTGGTGTTACAAAAAATTCGAGGATATCGCTTTCACCATCCATCGTTCGGTGAAATGCAATGTTGTCATGGCTTTTAATGTGGGCGACAATAAGCCAAATCATTCTACGATGGGCGGTAACAATATAATAACTGCAGAGCACGTGAAATCCTTTTTAAGATAAAACTGTATTGTTGGTTAGTATACCGTGGTCTGCATATTAGGTGTAGTGCTTGTTTTTCTCAATCAGATAATGATTGTCGCATTCCTCTGTTTTGTGCTTTTGCGTACGAAGTAGCTTTTGAAATTAGCTGTAAATTAATAGATTCTCTTTTTTTATAAATAATCTTGCTACACTTTCGATAATGCTTTTTTATTTTGTTAACTAAAAAATAAGGTAATCATATGTATTTTAAGAGGTTTTGTATGCTGGCGATGCTCGCCGGATGTCTGTTTGTCTGTGAAACGGTGCAAGCCGCTAAAAAGCAACAGGCTGCGTATTTAGCGCAAAAAGATTTTGGCCAAAAGCATGAGGCGGTATATGTGCTCTTGGAGCAACAGGAGCCTTTATTGGCTGCGGCTTTTTTACAAGCAACCGAGTGGATGGCTAGTCGTAATCGCGCTACTAGAACCGAGAAGAAAGAAATGGGAGCATTTCTTTCCCTGGTAAACAAATCATCTTTGAGGAAGGATGACAAGAGAGCAGTTCGTTCTTTTATTCATTGCGCGACTGGTAAATGGAGTGAGGGCAAAATAGCGGGAGTGACGCTCGGGGCTTTGGTTGCGGCGAGTGTGTTCTCCTGTATTTTGGCCTCTCAAATACGTGGTACAGATATACCAAAAGGCACTAGTGGCGTGACGTTTCCTGCGTTGACTCCTTCTGCTTCTGGTACGGCTAAAAGGTTGCTGGGAACTGTGAATGGCTCAGGAGAGGGTGCTGGAATACTAAGGGTTGGTGGCGCGACGGATCTTGCGTTGGCCCCTCCTGCTTCTGGCGCAGCTAGAGCGTCGCTGGAATATGTGGATGGTGCAGGAGAGGGTGCTGGCGTGACGTCTCCTTCGTTGGCTCCTTCTGCTTCTGGTCCAGCTAGAGCGTCGCTGGAGCACATGGATGGTGCATGCAGCAGTTTAGAGGGGGGATCCAGTCTTGGTGTGTCAGCATCTCCAGTGACAGATCATTTTGCCGGAGGTGGCTCTAGTGGGTCAGTATTGCCAACAGGTCTGCATGCTGATGGTTCACGTGCTTGTGTGAGTAAGTGGGCAACCAGCATGTTAGAAGAGCTTAGATTGAGGCCATTTGCTCCTATTTTGTCCGACATCAATTATGACTTTATGAGAAAGTTGTTTGAGATTAATATTCACCTTGGAGAGTTATATTTAAGTGATTCGATATTATTTAGTTTTCCCGGTGATTATTCGAATCAGGGGGCGCTGGCCATGATTTTTTTAAATGCTCTTGCAGGCGTTAGCTGTGACTTACAAGATGTTTTTTATGTCTCTTATCAAAAGAAAACACAATTATTCTCGCGAAATGATTCTGTATATTTTTGTTATTTAAAAACAAAATCTAAATTTTTTTTATGTAAATATCATGGGCACCACATGCCTATGTTTTTAGAAGAGATGTCGAGTTTTGATGAGAGCAGCTTTTTGGAGCAACGGCCACCTAATTTGTATTCTTTTAATAAATCGCAATTAGATCAAGCTTTTTCTGAGGTGCAAAAAGTTGCATTACCGCCTGATTTTCATGCTTATCGAAAGCTTCGAGATGATTTATTGCCTCGCTTATTAAAGGCAGAAGAAATAAGTTTCCCTGTTTCTATTGAAGGATTGAGCGTGAGTCAAATTTGTGGAGAAAGAGACCAGATGGAAGATACTTTGGCTGTTAAGCGTGAGCCTGATTTTTTTGGAGCGGCGGTTTTTGATGGGCATGGCGGGGATCAGGTTGCAAATACGTGTCGAGACACATTGCTCCAACGATTGGCTGACGTCAAAGATCGTCTGAGTAATGATGGTGAGATACAAAGAGTTATAATTGATTTTGACATGTATTTGCATAGTGCTCTTTCTGATTGTGATAATGTAGGGTCTACAGGGGTTTTATTTTTAAAAGTAGGTGGACAATATAAATTAGTAAATTTAGGGGATTCTCGAGGTATTGTTTTGGATTCAGAGGGAGGGGTTATAGTTGCAACCTCTGACCATAAACCTTTACTCTCCTCAGAAAAAACCCGAATTGAGCAATGTGGTGGCTCGGTCACTCATTTAGATCAAGCGGGACGGATTAATAATGGTCTATC
>JBIKTS010000120.1:0-3768 GCA_044347985.1 Candidatus Babeliales bacterium | reverse complement strand
ATTACGCTTTCTTTAAAGGATGGCTGCTTCTAAGCCAACCTCCTGGCTGTCTGTGTATTTTCACTTCTTTTCCCACTTAGCGAAGACTTTGGGACCTTAGTTGTTGATCTGGGCTCTTTCCCTTTCGACCACGGAGCTTATCCCCCGCAGTCTGACTCCCACGCTCTACATGTACGACATTCAGAGTTAGTAAAGGTTTGGTAAGCTCGCGCCCCCTAGCCTAAACTGTGCTTTACCGCCATACACTAACACGTGAGGCTATACCTAAATATATTTCGGAGAGAACCAGCTATATCCCAGTTTGATTAGCCTTTCACTCCTACCCACAAATCATCCGAGCAGTTTTCAACCCACACCGGTTCAGGCCTCCATCTTATTTTACTAAGACTTCACCTTGTTCATGGGTAGCTCACTAGGTTTCGGGTCTACCCCCTGCTACTAAACGCCCTATTCAGACTCGCTTTCGCTACGGCTCCGTTCTTTCTAAACTTAACCTTGCAACAGAGGAGTAACTCGTTGGCTCATTATGCAAAAGGCACGTGGTCACACGTACGTATACTGTGCTTCCACCGGTTATAAGCATCTGGTTTCAGTGTCTATTTCACTCCCCTCCCGGGGTTCTTTTCACCTTTCCCTCACGGTACTTGTTCACTATCGGTCATCAGGTAGTATTTAGCCTTATCCCATGGTCGGGACAGATTCCCGCGGAATTTCACGTGCTCCGCGGTACTTGGGAGAACATCGACTAATTTTTTTGTTATTTCGCATACAAGACTGTCACTTTCTATGGTTGCTCGTTCCAAAGCAATTCTGCTACAACAAAAAAATCTAGCTGCGTATTGATACTTACGCACTCATGCTTCCCGCAACCCCTGTACAACAACGCGTATCAGCTTACATTGCACAGGTTTTTGGCTCTTCCCTTTTCGCTCACCACTACTCAGGGAATCACATTCGTTTTCTTTTCCTCGCACTACTTAGATGTTTCAGTTCATGCGGTTCGCCTCTACTTACTATATATTCATAAGCAGATACTAGATCTACAACCTAGCGGGTTGCCCCATTCAGAAACCCTCGGATCAAAGCTTATTTGGCAGCTCCCCGAGGCTTTTGGCAGCCTATCGCCTCTTTCATCGCCTCCTGATACCAAGGCATCCTCCAGATGCTCTTTGCAATTATATGCAATTTTTTTATAATTCTCAGTCGTTTACAACTCAGACCTATAATCTAACTTTCGTTAGACTTGGTTTATATCACTACGGTAAATTTCAATGAACTTAAACTTTTTTCGACTGCGTCGCGCTTTTTGCGTCCCGCGTTCCGTCGAACATGTGGAGTAGAATAAACGATCGGTCAGAAATTGCAAGCGAATTTATACAACTTTTTTAAAAGTCATCAAAAAACTGCTCCTAAAGGCCCTAGAAAAGCCAATCGCAACAGCCAAAAAACCATTATTTTAACGATGTTTTTAGCTTGTCAGTCTCAGTAGAAAAATATTTTTACTGCTGCATATTTTTTTTACATATTTAGCTGTTTACAATCATTACACCGCAGTGCGCACACTATTTCACACACCAGCAACTCCACGCAAGAGTTTTAAAAGAAACACCCTCTCATCACACTCCAGACCATCTAGTATATCTCGCACGCGCGCGTGTTACTTATAGTTGGTCACGTAATGCTCCCAAAAATCACCCCTTTCATTGCTGCCAATAAGCCAGAATGCTATACTTTGACCATTAAAAATAATATAAAATCTCACGAAACATACCAACACAAAAATCCCTGGAAAAATCATCATGGGCACTTCAAAATGATCACATCTTTTTCTCCTGCCAGCTTTCTTGGCGCACTGGGCGCCTATATTTAAAACGCCTGCGGAAGCAAAACGCCGCCATCTGATAGAATTCACTAGTATTTATTAGTAACAGATGAAAGACCTTATTATGATTTTTTCTCATTTTCGAGGGGTACCATTGTACCTCATTATACTTATTGTCGCGTTGCCACAACTGAGTGAGACTATTTACACACCCTCACTCCCTGCCATCGCAACTGCTTTTGGTGTTAACGCCTCTCTTGTTGAACATACGCTTACTATTTATTTGTTTGGATTTGCATGCGGCATGTTTTTATGGGGAACACTTTCAGATGCTATTGGTCGACGCCACGGACTTCTTATCGGCCTTGCACTTTTTATAGGAGCTACCTTTGGATGCTACGCAAGCACCAGTATTAGCATGCTTATGATTATGCGCTTTTTACAAGCATTCGGAGCGTGCACCGGCTCTGTACTAGGGCAAGCGATTGCACGCGACAGCATTGAAGCGGCTCATAGAGGTCGCCTCTTCTCAACAATAAGCATGGCGCTTGCTTTCGGACCAGCAATTGGCCCAGTTATCGGTGGCACAGTCGCCAATATATATGGTTGGCGCGCAGTATTTTTAGCCCTTATTACATTAGGTCTTATTATCGTCGGCCTAGTCTACTATATATTGCCCGAAACGCGTCAGCCCATGAAGCAGCACGAACCTTTTCTAAGCAGAACATGGCGTATGGCACGTGCAATGAGTAGTGATACACGGCTATTAATGTGCGGAATACTTATTGGTGGCGTAAACGGAACAGTATTTGGGTACTTTGCCGAAATCCCTTTTTTTTCGCTCCATATTTTACACATTCCAGCAACGTTTTTTGGGTATGTATCGTTTTTCATCGCGTTGCCCTTAGCATGTGGCGGCCTACTCTCTCGCTTCCTTCATGGGCAAGGTTTTCAATCAGATGTAATAATTCACTACGGCATACGACTTATGCTTGCCGCAGCAACTCTCTTTTATATTGGTGTTCTTACGCTCCCCAACACTACAATAGAAAGTCTGAGAATCCTTACTTTTATTTGCATCAGTGGTGTTATGGTCGGCGGCACTCTTATTATTCCTAATGTTCTTGGCAGTGCGCTTGAACCGTATAAAACTGCGGTAGGAACAGCAGCATCACTTTTTGGACTCTATTATTATACGCTAACGGCTGGATTTACCGGCCTGATGGGAGTCCTTCATAACGGATGCGCTGACCGCTTGCCATTATTATTTATTATTATTGGATGCATTCTTTTTGGAGCAGCCCACGCAGGAAAATTTGCAACAAAAAACACTTTGTCAGTTCCATAAACAACCGCACAACGTGCTGAATTTTTATCATATAAAGGGATGAGTCGCGACTTGTCCCTTTTCTGCCGCGCCTACAATACTCACAAAATATTATCCTAACAAGCTACAAAACGTCCACCATTTTTTAGATACCTTGTCGCACCAGGACTCCCGCGTACTGATTGCATATAATAATCGCACGTAATGATCAGCATATACACACTCCCATGCAGTATCATCTGACACCCTAAATTCTTCTGTGGCTGGAAACCATTGCCGCAACCATGCAATTTCTACAGAAGACATTTCCTTGAACCCAAGAGCCGCGTAAGCAGCCAATGCATGTACCTGATGCCTGAGCACTTCAATAGCACAATACACCATAGCTGGAAACATATGCGGTAGTAATGAAACAAGATACCGCAATATACCTCGTCGTCGATATGCCGACACAATATAAATAGAACGTACAATTAACACCTGATAGCGAGCAACAAAAAAACCACGAATAAACCCTATCACGTCATGTGAAACGGAATGCTCGATAATCAGAATGAACGCCTTCTTTTCTTTTCCCTCAGCACATCGTACAGCAAGATCATTCTCTGCATGGATCACT
>JBIKTS010000084.1:0-4008 GCA_044347985.1 Candidatus Babeliales bacterium | reverse complement strand
GTACTTTGCAGCAGCAGAGGAGCCGTGACGAAGTAAATAGTGAACTTGCGTTGCTGCGAAAACAAGAACAGCAGTATCGGGCGCAGCAGAAAGAAATGGTTGTATTGCAGCACGAGTTGATTACTCATGAGAAAGCTTTTTTTAGTCGAGAACAATCGTTGCAGCGAGAAATCGCAGCTCAGGGATCTGAGCTTATGCAAAAGAAACATGCAGCTACTGTTGCATATCAGCAGGCTTCTACGATTGAAAAGCAACTGCGGGCGCAAAAAGAGCAGTTGCTTGCTGAGCAAACAGCGATTAACAATCAGCTCAAGGTGCTTGAGCAGGAGATAATGCTTTTAGGAGAGCAAGAGCATCAGTATGGAGCGTTTAAGGCTCGATTTGAAAAGCGAAAAAGTTTTTACACTACCTACGTTCCACGTCTTCGATGGTTGCAGGGGCATCAAGAAGAGTTACTCCATAAAGTAGCTTTAGTGAATGATGAGAGTTCAAGTTGTCCATTGTGTGATCAAATGCTTTCAGCAAAGCGCAAGCAATTTTTGCAAGAAAAATTACATAAGCAGACGAATTCTATTGAACATCAATACAATCGTTTGAAAAAAATTTTAGAGCAGTTGAAAAAAATTCTTGTTGATGACCATGGAGAACTTAAGAAATATGAGGCGCTTATCGTATCGCTTCAAACGGTGCGCAATCAGCAAGAAGTGTTATTGGCTCGTAATGCACATGCAGCGGTGCGTCTTCTTTCTGTTGATGATGCATTAATTGCGGCGACCGCTCAGGGAGAAGCATTGGCGGGGCAGATGCAGAAAAGTGTGCATGAGTGTCAGGTGTATGCGGAAGAGTCAGCGGGGGTTATTGCGCATGATTCTGTTTTGCTGGAGCTGCGAGCGCGCATACAAGAGTGCGGGAAACGTATTGAAGCGGCGCGTCAGTCTGAACATGCCTATGCAGCGCTGGAGCAATCGATCGCCGCACTTGAACAGCAGAGAGATGCGCTTGAAGAATATGAAAAGCGAAAAGCTGAATTACTCTCTATGCGTCAGCAGCTAGGAGTACAAAAAAATCAATTGCAGATACAGGGTAAAGAGCTTGCTGCAAAGCAGGCGCAGTGTGAAGCGCAGTCAGGTATTTTTGCTCAGATGGATGAGTGTGAAGTAAGGCTTGCTCAGAGTGAGGCTGAATATAAGAGCGTGCAAGAGCGTAAAGAGGCTGCCGCGCAGCAGTATGGACAGCTTACGCAAGCACGAGTCAAGCTTGACCAGCGGCAAGTTCTTATGCAAAAACGACATGCCGATATTGCGCGACTTGATAGTGCATATGACGATTGTATGACACTTGCGCAAGCCTGGAGTAAAAACGGTGTGCAGGCGCTATTAATTGACCAGGCAATTCCTGAAATAGAACATGAAGCCAATGCGCTGTTGTCTCGGCTGAGTAATAATCAATCTCATGTTTTTATTGAATCGCTCAGGGATTTAAAGCGTGGGGGTGTGCGAGAAACTCTTGATATTAAAATAGCTGACGCCATGGGAGTGCGCCCGTATGAAATGTTTTCGGGTGGCGAGGCATTTCGCATCGATTTTGCTTTACGTGTCGCTATTTCAAAGTTACTTGCTCGCCGAGCGGGGGCAGCTTTGCAGGTGCTTATTATTGATGAAGGCTTTGGATCACAGGATGAGGAAGGGCTTGGTAGATTGATGGAGGCGTTGTATGCGGTACAAGATGATTTTGCAAAAATTATTGTTGTTACCCATTTGCCTGCATTTAAAGAAAACTTTCCAGTACATTTTATTGTTGAAAAAGGGGCATCTGGTTCTTTGGTTACGGTAGAGCAGAGAGGTTGAGTTTTGTTTTTACTCATGAGCTATGGTATTCTTGCCACCATGGCTAATGAACTTATATTTATCTTTCATACTGTTTTTGTTTTGAGTGCTGCGTGTGGGGTGCTGTTTTTAGGACGGCATGCAACACAGGCATTGGTCTGTATTTACACGGTTCTTGCTAATCTTTTTATTGTAAAAAAAATGGTTCTCTTTGGCTGCGTTACGAGTGGCAGTGATGTGTATATTGTGGGCAGTATTTGTGCGCTTATGATGAGTTCATTGGTGTGGGGTGAGCAATGTGCGCGAAGCACGGCATTTCTTTCGGGAGCGGTTTCAGTTTTGTTTTTTATACTATGTTGGTTTCAGATTGCGTATGTTCCATTGCCGATTGATACAATGCATGAGATCTTTGCGCTTGTTTTATCGCGCATGCCACATATTACATTTTTTAGTATTGCAGCTCATTATTGCGCGCAGCGTTGTACAATAGCTCTTTCGCGTTTGGCGCATCGGGTTTCAACCAGTATTGTGCGGGGGAGAACGTTGGTTGGCGCATTAGTTGTGGGGCAACTTGTTGATGGGATAATTTTTTTTGGCGGAGTTTTTGGTTTCTCAGTTACTGTTTCTACGCTTGTGCAAATGATTTTCATGAGTGTTTTGATAAAGATGGGTGCTCTTGTTGCCGGTTCATTTTTAGTAATGGGTGTTGAATGGTGCAAGGAGCATGGGTATGTATAATGAGCTTCTGTTTTTTGCCCATATTTTTGTGGTAACTGCTGCGGTGGTTATTGCGCTGCGTCATTCATATGGTGCATTACTCACAGTTCTTGCACTTCAAATGATTGTGGCAAATATTTTTGTGACAAAACAAATTGGGTTATTTGGGTTTCATACAACGACAAGTGAAGTATTTGTCGTCAGTGGTATGTTTGGTATTGGTGTGGTGCGAGAATATTATGGGGCCGACTATGCGCGGCGTTGTGTGTGGGCAGTGTTTGGCTTTTTTTTGTTATTTACGCTTTTGGTCCAATTTCAATGCGCATATGAGGGTGTTGAGCAGCTGTATACTCACGCATTAGATCTTGTATGTAGCACAACAGTCCGTTTGTTTTTTGCAAGTATGCTTGCATATTTAGTTTCAGAGCGGGTGCATTTGGTGATTTCTTCTTGGCTGCCAAAGTATAGATATGCAATGGTGCCGTTAATTACGGGGCAGATTGTAGATACGGGAGTATTTGCAGTGGTTGGGCTCTGGGGACTGGTTGATTCTGTAGGGTCTGTAATTGCATTTAGTTTGATTGTTAAAGGTATTATTATTGTAACACTTGCGCCGGTGATGATGATCACCCATCGCTTGTATAAAGGATTTGTATGAGTTTTCGGTTTGAGGTTTTGTATACATCAAAAAAATCACGTGCGCGCGTTGGCCGGATTCATACTCCCCATGGGATAATTGAAACTCCGGGGTTTGTTCCAGTAGGAACTAATGGGTGTATGAAAGGTCTTACGGCGCATCACGTTGCAGATCTGGATGTCCAGTTGCTTTTTTGTAATACGTATCATCTCATGGTGCAACCAGGGATTGATGCGATTGAGTCAGCAGGCGGCCTACATCGCTTTATGAATCGACAGCAACCGATTATTACTGACTCTGGGGGGTTTCAGGTTTTTAGCCTTGCGTATGGAGGGTATACGCAAGAACTCAAAAGTAAAGGCGCAAAGCAGCAACGCAATGGGGTTGCAAAGATTACCGAAGAGGGTGTTACGTTTCGCTCGTATCGGGATGGCAGTCCATTGCTCTTGACCCCAGAAAGTTCTATCGGCGCTCAGAAAAAAATTGGAGCAGATATTATTGTGTCGTTTGATGAGCTGCCACCGTATCATACTGATATTCGAAAATTGAAAAAGAGTCTAGAGCGGACACATCGCTGGGAAAAGCGTTCACTTGATGCACATCTTGCAGATGTGCGGAATCAGGCTTTGTATGCGGTAGTCCATGGGGGAGTTGATACAGATTTGCGCAGTCAGAGCGCACGCTATTTAGGATCATTGCCTCTTGATGGCTATGGTATTGGGGGAAGTGTGGGGAAAGATCGTGTTGAAATGCGTGAGATGCTTGCACATACACTCCCGCAACTTCCTGAAGATAAACCAATTCATTTGCTCGGGATTGGCGATATTC
>JBIKTS010000078.1:0-4408 GCA_044347985.1 Candidatus Babeliales bacterium | reverse complement strand
ATGCATCTAAAAACACGACTGTATAGCCAGGGTGTGTGAATCGGGAAAGGTCGCTACTACAGACAAGTCTCAGAATATGTAGCTTTGAGTTGATTTCGTCTGGAGCAGGAGCGGTGAGGATACAGGTCTGTTTTTCTTCTTCGGTCAAACACGAACTTTTTAATTGTTCGGATAATGTAAAGATTTTTTGATTTAGCGTGTGATCTTCATCGGTAGCGGTGGGCAGGCCGTACTGTGCGATAAATTCTGCAGGTACAGGAGTTGCGGGATGACTTGCAACGTCAAGTGCGTCCATTCCCTGTATGGTGCTCATTGATGCAGTGCTTACTATACAAAAAAGAATCCGTATTTGTTTGTTCACCGTATGTCCTTAATATGATTACTAGCTGATACTGTTGTAGTATTTCATATTTTTGATAAAGAAACAAAAGTTTTATGAGTAGAGTTACTCATCTCCCTTAGATTCTTCTACGCCATGTTTTTCCGTTCCATCGCCATGTGTACCGGATTCGCGTTGAAGACGAATAAGTTTGCCCGCAAGATATGCAAGAGACCCTTCATGCCAATAAACTTCTGCGAAGTATTTATCAGAAACGTATCCCGGATCAAAGTATTTTTTGTCTGGGAAATATGTATTCACTATATTTGTTTGCAACCTACTGAGTGACCTCACAACATATTTTTCACTGCCCCGTGAGTCTTCAATTTTTTTTGCTATGTTAAGCGTCTGTATGGCTGCCGATATACTGTTCTCTGATAATTTTGTTAATGGGCTCATTATTGATTTTACTATTATCTCTATCAAGCTTTTAGCGCCGGGCTTGAAAATCGGAGAACGTGGAGGTTTTGAGGGCTTAATGGTTGATAAAAAAAACGTATCTAATGCATCTAAAAACACAACTGTATAGCCAGGGTGTGTGAATCGGGAAAGGTCGCTACTATAGACAACTCTCAGAATACGTAACTTTGACTTTATTGAGTCTGGGATAATAGAGCTTAATGCATAGGCCTGTTTTTCTTCGTCGGTCAAACACGCACTTTTTAATTTTTTGGATAATGTAAAGATTTCTTGATTTAGCGTGTGATCTTCATCGGTAGCGGTGGGCAGGCCGTACTGTGCGATAAATTCTGCAGGTACATGAGTTGTGGGGTGACTTGCAACGTCAAGTGCGTCCATTCCCTGTATGGTGCCAATTGATGTAGTGCTTACTATACAAAAAAGAATACGTATTTGTTTGTTCATCCGATGCCCTTAATATGATTGATACATGATCATATGACCAATGTTACTATATCAAAATTCTACTTGGCATGATGTATGTTTTTTGTGTGCGACTTTTTGTTGTGCCGCGCTTTGAGAATTGCATGCGTGATTGCGTATGTTGCGCCGGCGCTTATTCCTGCAGCCGCAAGACCGCCGAGTGCTGCTACCGCCCCAACATCGACCATTTTGCTTTCAGTTCGGGATAAATGAGGGCCATAATACGACCGGTATCCATAGGGATGATATGAGCCAATACCCATGAGAATCAATCCTGTCATTGCTAGTATGAGACCGGGAACCATCGCAGTGTAAGCATTTTTAGCAGATTTATGCTTGAGTTCTGCTTTGTCGAGTACCGCCCCAATCAGTTCTTTTGATCCTTCGCTTTGGATAATAAATAGCGGGATGTATGCATACAAGAGTTTTAAAGCATCTTTAATGCATTGCTTAAAATGTTTAATTGATTTGAGGTTTGTTTTTTGTTCAGGTTTATCAGATTTTGGGAATGATCGTTTTTTATAGAGGCTTTCTAATTTGTCTACATGGCTCAGTATCTGAGCAAATTGTTCTGAACCAAGTTGAGCAGCCAATGCATCGCTGATTTTACGAAAGAGCAGGTTAATAATGCTGTCAATTAATGGGTTTGGTGTCGTCTCGCACGAGGTCAAAATAGTTGTTTTGAGTGAGTCTAGTCGCTGCGAAACTAATGGAAATAACAGCGGTACCCCGAGTGTGTCTTTATTAGAGTGGGTGATGCTTGTTTGACTTAGTATGCATTGTTGGAAAAAAACTTGCGCACGTACGCTGACCAGAAGTCCATACAGGTAATAAGTATTGCTGAGTAATGTATCAACTTCGGTAAGTGCTTTGGTGCATGCACTCACTATTGATTGGTCTTTGTTGTTGTATTTATACGTTGCGAGAGCATTTTTGATCGGGGTAAAATATGATTGCAGGATTTGATTACATTGCCGCTGTTGTTCTGCAATATTCGGGGTTGTATATGTGACGCCTGATGACCAATTATAGTTTGTTGTATATGTCAGTACCGGGAAGAGACTCGGGTCTTTTATAAATCGGTCAATATTGGTTACTAAGTTTTCAAATATATGGTGGTATTCATTGGGGAGCGCTTCGCAGACTAGTTGGCGTGTGTGATCAACGGTATGCCATAAGCCGTGCAGCAATGAAAGATTAATTTCACTGTTGATCGACTGATTGCTGGTGACTGCTTCTGATGCGCTGATAAGCGGCGTACTGAGATTTATCAGCGAGCAGAGAATGAGTTTTTGGATACTTGTTTTCATATGTGTTACCAATCGCGAAGTTGACCTAAATCTTTATTGCTTCCACAGACAACCAGAACATCGCCTTCAACGATCAGATATTCGGGTCCGACTAAAATAAATTCTTCAGTTTTGTCTTTTTTAATTGCGATACAGCTGACGCTGCGTGATTTGCGCAATTGAAGTTCAGCAACTGTTTTTCCAATAAATGCTTCGGGGGCACTTATTTGTGTTATGGCAAATTCTTCAGTTACTGAGACAAAATCATTAAACCGCAAACTTAAACTATTTGCAAGTCGTACTCCACTGTCACGTTCAGGCATAATTATTTTATCAGCGCCAATCAGCTTGAGAATATCTTCATGAACGCGATTACGTGCACGTGCTACAACAAACGGTATTTTGAGACGTTTTTTGAGAAGGGCGGTAATAACAATAGCGTGAGCAAAGTTTTCACCCATTGCCACAATTACCGTATCCATTTCATCCACACCAAGCGCATGGAGAGCGCTTTCATCTTCAATGCGGTAGCAGACCGCTTGGGTTACTTGGTTGCGAATGAGCTCTACAGTGCTTTGATTTTCATCAATGGCCAAAACTTCCATTCCATTTTGGGCAAGACTTACCGCTGTTTGGTAGCCAAAGCGTCCAAGCCCGATAACGCAAAATTTTACTGATTTCATCTCTTAATCTCCTTATCCAAGTAAAACCCGTTCTTCGGGAAAGCGATACATATGTTTTTGTGATCGTTTGCGTAATGACAGTACCAGGGTGAGCATGCCAATACGTCCTACCATCATAGTTGCCATCAAAATACATTTACTCAGTATACTTAAAAATGGGGTAATACCCATTGTTATGCCGCAAGTTGAGAATGCTGAAATAGTTTCAACCATGATTACAATAAAAGGTATTTGCGGCTCAAGAACGAGGAGCCCGAACGTGGCAAGTATTACCCAGCAGAGGGCAATGGTAATTATCCCAATAACTTTTTGCATTTGATCTTGTGGAATAGTTCTGCCGTACAGCTCAACTTCATCGCGGTTTTGAATAATAGCCCGCACCGATGCACAAAAGAGTACGAATGTTGTTGTTTTAATACCAGAACCGGTAGACCCAGGGCTTGCACCAATCATCATCAGGGTAAGCAGCACAAGGAGTGTTGCATGCTGCAGTGTCGCAACATCAGTAATCATAAAACCAGCGCTGCGCATAGAAATAGAGAGAAACAGCGCATTGACCCATGAACCAAGGAGGCTCAGATGTTGTAATGCTGCGGTTCGCTCAATGCTCCATATTGCAAGGCTTCCCACCAATATTAAAAACAATGAGCTTAAAAGGACGAGTTTAGTATGGAGCGAAAAAGTATACAGCGGATACGATTTATTTCTGAGCCAGCAATATAAGTTTTTAATGCCATAGGCGAGTTCGTACCATACGATAAATCCGATACCTCCCGCCACCACAAGACTTGCAATGATACTGAGCACCGCAAGGTCGCCACTAAAGGTTGCCAGATTTCTATCGAATAACGAAATCCCTGCGTTGCAAAAAGCTGATACTGAATGGAAAATTGCATAAAAAGCGGCTTGCTTTGCCGGCATATGAGTCACAAAATTTTTATAGAGTGCCAGCGCTCCAATACATTCCATGCCCAGTGTGACTGAGATAATAGTTACCAAGAAGCTCTTGATTTTGCTCCATGATTCAAATTCAAAAAGTTGTCCAGCCAAAAGTTTACTGGTCATACCGAGATTTAAAAAGAGTGATGCAATAAAGAATGAGAAGGTCATAAGTCCAAGGCCGCCAATTTGCATCAGAAGGAGTAAGACTCCGTGTCCAGTTTGGCTAAATGCAG
>JBIKTS010000077.1:0-4441 GCA_044347985.1 Candidatus Babeliales bacterium | reverse complement strand
GGGTGCCGATTAGAGTTTGCTTCATCAGTTACATTTTCTGCCGGAGTAATCGAAGTGCTCGGCGATTCTATGTTTGTGATCAAAAATAGAAATGTTACATTTGAAGATGATGCGGTGTTGATTATTGACGCAGCGGTGTTGACGCTGAATGTACTGAGTAATACAGCAAGCCCGTATACTGGTACTGTATATGCTCCAAGTCCCATTTATAATGATGATCATGAAAAATTAGTTGCCAATATTGCAGCAAATATTATCGCAGGTAATTTAGAGATAAGTAACGGCGGTATTATTACTGAGCTGAATGCGGCTACGGTAATTAGTGATGGTGGTGGCGGCGGTGGCGGTGATTTTTCTGTTGAGACCGGAGGTTTTTTATCACCTGAATCTATTCTGCTGTATGAAGAAGATACTGAAATAAATGGGTTTGGTTCTCGTGTCGTATTTTCACGCACCAGCAACCCACAATTTGTTGTTGCAGATAATACGACGGTGCGTTTGAGTAACATTACCCTCGATGGCATCACAGCAAATACGTTTAGTATTGGTACTGATGCAGTGCTTGAGATTGATGAGAATGTTGATTTTATTTTAACTGATGACATCACTTGGTCCGCGGAGCAAATTTGTTTAGTGGGAGAAGGAAATACGTTTAAAATTAAGAGTGCTGGGCCGCAGCGCACATTATATTTTCATTCGCCAGGTGTGGGAGATCCGCATGATATGAGCTATTCAACTCACCTTGCAATTGGAGTCAATACCCTTGAGCTCTACAATGTAGTACTCAAAGGATTACGCCATGTGAGTTTTGATTCTGATGAAGTAGTGGGTGATATTGTTCTTGCTGGTAATGCAGTTATTGAAACAGATAGTGATGAATATGTCTCGTCGCATCATTTTGTGATCCAGGGAGCTCACAATAGTTTTAGAACGCGTACTGATAATATGACATTTGAAGGAAGTATTACGTTTGATCCTCTGAGTATGAGTAGTGTATCGTTTGATTTTATTCTTGAGGAAGGGCTTGCACGTACTCCGGTTATTCATTTTTGGGATGACTGCTTACAGGTTTCTTCTGAAACGGGAGCGGCGTATTGCTCATTTAATGCTCCCGTCACACAAGTTTCAAATCATGCAGGAACCGCTTTTGTTTTGGGTAATAATGGGTATCTGAAAGGGAATCGAGTTGCGGTAGCGCTTAATCCTATTCTGCAAACAAGTTCACGAGCTACTATTTTTCCTGGTATGCAGTTAACGACCGCATTGTCATCGGGTGCAATTATCATAGGAGATGGCCTTCTTGACGCGATGCGTGGGCACTATTCTTATAATCATAAGCGGTTATCTGCTCGGCAAGCGCTGCGTCGAAGCGAATTGCTGACACGTGCGCTGTCATTGCCGAATGAATCACTCAAGCCGGTTATTCATTATGATAGTGCGCTTGCACTTCCAGAAATCGCAGGTAATTTAATGCTGCGTGACTTATATGGAGTATCGTATACTAATTGGGGTATTTCTTCAGAGCAGGCTGCAAATATTACTTTGCAAGATGGAGTGCGTGTCACGCAATCATCAGTAGCAACCACACTTAAAGAAGGTGATATTTTAAATATTGTGGGGGGAACTATTCAACAGCCGAATACGCTTGTCATTGCATCTGATTTTTCTTTGGAAGGCAATCTGATGTTTGATGACAATGCGGTGCTGTGTATTGAAGGATCATCGCTTGGAGCGCCAGCTCTGCTTAATTTTGCTGAATCAAGTTCAATTTCGTTTGGCGCCAATTCGCGATTAATGATTCGTGGTAATATTGAAGTGAACTTCCCATTTGGTTATGAGATTGCGTATGGTGATACTGGTAGCACTGTTTCAATTGGTGATCGAACATTTGTGCGAATTTATGCTGAACAAGAAGTTGCGTTGTCAGGTCTTGGAACTCTCTTATGCGAAGATGGGGGGCGCATTATTATTGAGATGGGTGGCGGCCTGCGCGTTGGTACCGATTTTGATGATGAGCTTAGTATTCGAGTCAAAACAGGGGGTTCAATTCAAGTGGGAGATGTGATGGATGTATACGAACAGCCATCTTACTTGTCTTTTGCAGGGGCACATTACACATTAGATTGCTCACAAGGAGGCAACTTGTATATTGCTCAAAATGGAATCTGTGAGTGTAATTTGTATCACTCAAGTACGCGAACTGGATATATGTCGAGTATCAATTTTAGTTCAGGTGGATCCTTGTATATTGCGCAAGGTGGTTTGTTTAATGTCTGGCGTAATACTGGTGAATTTGGAATAGGACTTGCTTTATATGGCGCTTCACTGCAAGGGCTTGGGACGGTAGGGCTTGCAGGAACTTCATTTCAAGGAACCATTCAATCTAATCCGGGGATTGTTGCCAGCGTAACGGCAGCAGAATTCGTCAGAACATTAGTACAAATGAATACTGCATTACATGAAGCAACATTATACATGGATGGTGCTAATCAAAAATTAAGAACTAAAAATGGAGACATCATTCTCTTGAATCAGAATCAAGTTATTTTAAGTGATACAGAATCAAGTGGAGTGGTTAGTGGGTACAATGGAAGAACGGGGCGTCGTTTTTCTTATGATGCGGATGGAGTGTTACGATAATGAGTACAAAAAAACTCTTGTTGGCTTTAGTGGGTAGTCTGACATTGTCTGTGATAGGTGAGCCGGCTACACGCAGTGAGCGGATGAAAAAAAGAAAAGAAGTGCGTTCGCACATTCGTGCTGATGTTGAGCGTATCTATAAAAAAGGAAGAATTCTTGATGAAATTGCTCATGCGCAGCAGGAGAACGATGCATTAACGCGTGAAGCATTAGTGGCAGGTTGGGCGCAGCGAGCAGTAGATCGTATTAAAAAAGATGAAATGCGGGGTCGTTTTGCGCACACCTATAGTGCTCCGGTAGTTTCTCCAGCACTGCATCGTTTTGGGGGAACTCATTGTGCCGCTGCTCAATACGAGTTGTCGTATGTTGGTAATGGATTTAGCGATGATGGAACAGTTGTTGATAGTTCTGTGGTGCGATTTGGGAAAAAACCATTGATATCAGATCTCTTGCTGGCAAGTAAAATGAGCGCCCATGCTGCGGCAACTCCGGGAGCAGGGTGTGAATTTTTACAAGATCTGGCCGACACACCGCTTCATTTTCAAGTTGCTACCACAACACATGAATGTGCAATTTCATATACGCTTGGTATGGCGCGTAATCGCTTTCAAATTGGTTGTTGCGTCCCCGTTCGGCATCAAATACGATCACTTCGCATGGTGCCGCAGTTAACGTCTACAACGCAGGCATTACTGCGTGATCGATCGTTTGATGAAGATGATGTAATCCGCAATGATATTTTCCGTGATTTTTACGGATTATCAGTTCGTGACATGGTGATTGATGTTATTTCTCGTAAAAATATGGAATATAACGAATCGCTTTCTCACACCTCGCTCGGGGATGTTTCATTTTTTGCAACGGTGAACTTTTTCCCTTGGCGGCTTGATCGATGGACAGTCAGCGTAGAATGTATTGTGCCCGGAGAGACAACAATTAATGCGTCAGATTTTTATCCCTTGATGCCATCCAGTGAAGGGGGCACAAGTATTAAAGTAAGTACTAGCGTAGTGGGAATGCGTACAAAACTTGGTACGCCGTATATGACGCTTGCCGGTCGCTACTATCTGCCTGTTACTATCCGCCGCCGTGTGCCGCGTATGGTATCAGTGTCTGAAGTGAGTTCGTTGCCATCAACTGAAGTATTCGGAGATGAAATTTCATTTGATCCTCTTCTCACAACAGTTGTCGCTGAAACAACTCTTGCTGATTTTGCCTCACAAACAGCGGTAGCAGGATTGCGTCCCGGTTTTGGTCTTGATGTGCGGTTTGGATCGGTTATTAAACCATTTGCTTCACCACTCCTCCAACTTGATGTGTATTATGCGCTTCATATGAGAGGTTCTGATGAATTACGTGCAGGATTGGCGCGTGATGAATGGAATACTGATGCGATTTTGTCTCCCGTTCATCGCTCTCAGCATCGCGTAGGAGTTGGTTTGACGTATCAACCAACACAACATTGTACTCTTCGTTGTGGCGTGAATGGAATTGTGGCAGGGCGATCTATGCCACTTGAGCTTGTCGCATTTGTGGGACTGAGTGCTGTTGCTTAATATCATTTGAAAGTGTGTATGAGCAGTGCCTGTGTATTGATGATTACAATATTTCTTGGTGCTTGTGCTCAGTCAGCGTACTCAATCAGCATTGTAGAATGTGGCTTGGTTGTTGAGCGGCAGTATTCGTTTGATGCTGCCGGTACTACCGGTGCTCAGAGTAATGTTTGGTTTCAAGAGGGATTTATAATGAGTTCGCGCCGGGCCATTTTTTGTGGGCTCACTGTTCCGGTTTCGGGAACGAT